>CAZCKG010000008.1:0-25991 GCA_964498825.1 uncultured Methanosarcinales archaeon | reverse complement strand
TTGAAAGTCCGACAATTTCAAGCAGGTACGCTGCTTTTCTTCGGGCTATTTGTCTGTCTTCTTCCTGGAATTCCATAGGTAAAAGCACGTTTTCTTCCGTACTGAGAGTGGGAATGAGGTTAAAGCTCTGGAATATGAAGCCGATCATCTGTCCTCTTATAATGGCCAGCTCTGATTCGTCAAGTTCAGAAATATCCTTTGAGTTCAGGCTAACAGTGCCTTTTGATGGGATATCCAGGCAGCCCAGCAAGTTCATAAGCGTACTTTTTCCGCTTCCGCTGGGCCCGAGAACAACCAGAAATTCCCCCTCGTAAATTTCAAGGTTGATTCCCTTAAGAGCTGCAAATTCAACTTCTCCCATCTGGTAAATTTTCCAGACATTGGTAAGTTTAATTAGAGGGTCCTCATTGTTTTGAGTGATCCTTAATACGTTAGAATTTTTAGCAGAGTCACTTCCTGAATTACTGTATGGATTATTTTTCAGATCTTCCCCTGAATTATTCCCCCCTGCATCATTCCCTGATCCATCTGAGAAACTCGCTGCTTTTTCGAGCGAGTCCATAATTTTTGAGGGATTCAGCTTCGTTTTAAATGTATCTATAATTTCAGTGAGTGTCATAAATAGCCTCTAAGAGTTACGCCAATTAATTGAATTTTTTAAGGAGATGGGATTCAATTCCTTCTGCCCATAACTTCCATTTTTTCCATTAAGAATGACCTGAATACTCTTTTATAAACTATCATATGTGAGTCATCTTATCTGTAATTTCTGATCCTGCACCTATCTTTGAAGAATCTTTATGTTCTTTGAATATCCTGTGTACCCTGAAAAGCAAAAATCCGGAAAGCATGAATGCCAGTAAATCCGAGACCGGAAAAGCCGCCCAGACGCCATCCAGTTCGTATAAACGGGGAAGGAAGATGACAGCAGGGATAAGGAATAGAAGCTGCCGGCTAATAGAAAGAAGGAAAGCGGGTTTGGCTTTTCCTAAGGCCTGGAACAAAATTGAGGTGACTACATTCAAACCTATCAAAGGCGTTCCCAAAACCATAATCATCACAGCGTTTTTTCCAACTGCCAGATAATTCGGATCTGTACTGAATAATCCCAGAATTTGTTCTTTGAAAAGGTAAATAATAAGCAAACCGAGAAGTCCAAAGGTTGTTGCCGCTACTAGAGACAATTTTACAGCTTCGGCTATCCTTCCATACCTCTTTGCTCCGTAGTTAAATCCTACAATCGGCTGCAGGCCAAAACCCATACCCAGGAGAGGCAGGAAAATGAAAGAATTGATCTTCATTACTACACCAAAAACGGCAATTGCAACATCTCCCCCATAAACTGCAAGTGCATTGTACACGAAAATCATCATGATACTGCTCGAGCATTCCATTACAAAAGACCCGGTACCGATAGCCCCTATTTCCTTAATGATTTCAGGATCCGGTTTCAAGGTTTCTGACCTGAAATTAACAGCCCCTTTTCCTTTAAGATAATATAGCAGGAGCCAGACAGAAGCTACAGCCTGTGACAGTACGGTTGCAATTGCAGCACCCTCAACACCCATCCCGAAACCAAACATGAAAAAGGGATCAAGTAGTATATTGAGGCCGCCTCCTACAAGCATAGCATTCATTGCAAGGCGGGCATTTCCTTCAGATCTGACAATATTCTGAACAGCCACTCCAAAGACAAAAAAAATCCCTCCTAAAATTATATATTTAAGATAATCTCTGGCATACGGCAGGACTCCGGCAGTTGCTCCGAAAATCTTCAAAATCGGGTCAAGATAAAGAAGGCAGGGGATAGCTATAAGCACACTTAAAATTAAGCTCAGAGAAAAGACATTTCCAAGGACTCTTTCCGCTTTATTATACTCTCGCGCTCCAAGGGCACGTGAGATTATGGAAGAGCCTCCTGTTCCGAGAACAATTCCAAAGGCCATTATTATCATCTGGACTGGAAAAGCTATCGAAAGCCCGCCTATGGCCTGGATACTATCTGCTCCATACGCCAGTCCCACGAAAAAGGTGTCCACAACATTATAAAGAGCCTGTACAAGCATTCCGATAATCACAGGAGTTGAAAGCTTAAACAGGAGCTTCTTTATATCATCTTTACCAAGAAACTCACTTTTTTCATCCATACTTTTTGTCTCATCCATTTTTTACTTCATGTCACATGGCCTGTCAGACGAAGGCTTAAACCCGGGCTCAAAAAGTTTGATAGAAGCTTTATGGATGAGTAGCCTGAAAATTTCTTTTTCTTCCGGAGTAAAATCCGAAAAGAGAATGCCTATAAAAGAAGTCAATTTGTTAAAAATTATGTCTCTCATCTCCTTTCCTTTTTCAGTCAGATAAACTCTGTAAGCTCGAAGGTCATTTTCGTCCCTTTGTCTGTAAACATAACCTTCTTTTTCCAGATTCTGGATAGCTCTGGCACTTGTTGCTTTGCTCACGTTCAACAATTTTGCAAGGTTTTCCTGAGAAATGCCATCTTTATGATACAAAACTAATAAAAACTCAAACTGTCCGCTTCCGACTCCGTAAGCTTCGAGTTCCTTTGCCATGTATGCCAGATGGCTCCGGTAGATGTGGGCAATAGGGCCCAGTAACATTTTTGGATCTTCCATATTTTGCCCTTCATTTTTATGAATCTGGATGATTTGTTATGAAAATTAATATACGAAATATTGTCGCATATGAAACTTAATTAGCACCTGAAAGAGTATTACTTCAAGGTCTTTTATTTCAAGGCTTTTTGCAGTACATGCTCCATATTTTGTGAGTCAGGATGTTCGGTATTGTTATTGAGCATACACAAGAAATTGTTCCACATGAGACTATCAAATGCTTAATCGCATTACGAGGTATATAATAATATTGCATGAAACTAAATTAAAAATCGAGAATAACCAATCGATGTGTAAAAATAAAATATATGTTAACGATATATTTGACAAAGTAATTTGTGTCTGCTACTCATGATAGTTCATACATAAATAAAAAACAGAGCCTAATACCTGATTAATTAAGAATAAAGAATACGTCCTTACAGGCAGTGTGTAGATTTTTCTGTAAAATCACAAATTTCAAAAAGTTGTTGAGTGGAAGATTCCATGTCGGAAGGTCAATTTTCTTATCTTCAATAAAAATCGACTTCAAATTTACAGCAAATTCGCTACACTGAATAATCAATAAGAGATTAGTGAAATCTAATATTGCATAGATCTTAAGGATTACATTAACCCTGGAGGGCCAAAAAGCGAATTTTAGTTACTTGTGAGACTAATGGCAGTAACCTGTATATATTCTGGAGAGAACAAATTATTTAAAAGGTGCCTTATGACACACCTGAAAATGAACGAAGCTCACTCTGAGAATATAGCAAAATCCAAAATTCATAATATGGAGTGACCTTAATCTTTCCAGATAACGAAGAGTGAAAAATAACTTTTTTGAAAAAAGGCGAGCTAAGTTAGTCTTTGACAGTTTGAGTATTAGATAGAATTTTTCACTAAATCCTCATCTGTATGATTGACTTTTCTTAACTGGCAAATTTTTATTATTAATCTCAACTAGCTGAGAATTTTAACTGCTAATTTTCAACAAATAGATATTATTTGACCTCCCTTTTAAGTCAAGCATTCTCTAAAATAGCACTATATCATAGAAAAAATATTTCAACAAGAGTTCAGTATGCTGGTCGCTAAAAATAGATGAAATTTGAATAAGAAAAAATATATCAGGAAAATGCAACAAGTAGCTACAATTACTTGTATTTCTCATCAAAAGCTAAAAAGCAAGAACAAACTTAACATTAAAAACTCTTATTGATTCTCTTATTAATTTTGGCTGCCAGAACGTATCTATCGGAAAAAAGACAAAATTATAGTTGAAAGTGGAGGAAAAATGATTTCTGGCTATAAGTATAAACCCAAAACCTATTTTGCCACGACTTTTATTGTGACTTATATTCTCTGGTTTATAGGAGCATATGTAAGTTTTCAGGAGGATAAAAACAGCCTTTACATGTTACTTATGCTGCCTGGATTGATGGCACCTTTTCTGATTTCACTTATTATGATCTTCGCGTCAAAAAATTCGAATTTGAAAAAAGATTTTATCAACAGGCTTACCAATCTCAGACTAATAAATCCAAACATGCTACCGGTATTTTTTTTTATAGTGCCTCTTTCTGTTGTGATATCTATCTTTCTTTCTCTTCCAGTTGGAGGAGCCGTCTCTCAATTTCAACTTGCTGAAGGTTTCTCTTTCTCTTCAGGATTTGTCCCTGTGTTAATTCTTCTTTTGCTTGCAGCATGTTTTGAAGAGCTTGGATGGAGAGGATATGCCTTTGACAGTCTGCAGAGCAGGTATACCTACTTGGTGGCATCGATAATTTTCAGTATACTATGGTCATTATGGCACTTTCCTCTTATATTTGTTAATAACTCCTATCAGTACGAAATATTTCATGAAAACATATGGTATGGAGTGAATTTTTTTGTAAGTATTATTCCTATGGGAGTGATTATTAGCTGGATCTGCATTAAAAACGGAAAAAGTATCCTAGCGGCAATTATTTTTCACTTTATTGTCAACCTTTCTCAGGAGATACTGAATATATCTCAGATTACAAAGTGTATTGAAACTTTGGTTCTTACTATCGTTGTCATCATTATTATTGCACTAGATAAAGAAATGTTTTTTCGAAAAACAACTTCTCTGAGGTTAACTGAATGAAAAATGAATCCAAGAATCTTTATTCCAAATTCCTTTATATCTGGTTTGGACAATTCATCTCAATAGTAGGAACTGGCCTTACTGTTTTTTCTTTAGGAGTATACGTATATCAACAAACAGGTGTGGCTTCAAGTTATGTGTTTATTATAATGTGCGTTTTTCTTCCACCTTTTTTACTAAAACCCTATGGAGGAATACTTGCAGATCGTTACGATAGGCGCTTAATGATGGTTGCGGGCGACCTGGGAGCTACACTTGGGTTACTCTTCATATTTTATATGATGTTTAAAGGCGATATTAAACTCTGGCAGATTTATCTTGGGATTGCGATCAGTTCTGTTTTTTCAGCTTTTCAAGAACCAGCCTATAAAGCTTTAATAACGGATCTTCTACCTGAAGAGCAATACGCTAAAGCAAGTGGATTAATGCAGTTAGCAAGTTCAGCTCAATATTTGATTTCTCCTTTTTTAGCTGGAATTTTATTAACAATAATTGATATTAAATTCATTTTTTTAATCGATATTACTACTCTCATAATTTCCAGTTCTATTGTTATTTGGGTAAGAAAAACTTTAGGCAGGGCAACAGTAAATCAACAGGAACATAATACAATAGCCGACCTAAAAGAAGGCTTTAGAGAATTCTCAAAAAACAGAGGTATAGTTAACCTGGTTATAACGACAATGATCATACTTTTTTTTGTCGGACTGCTCCAGTCTCTTTTTGTTCCAATGCTACTAAATTTAACTACAATAAAAGCAGTGGGGATCATTCAATCGATCTCCGCATCAGGTATACTGATTGGAAGCTTGTTTATCGGATTATTCGGCAACAAAAACAAACATGTAAAGATATTATCTATTTCTTTATTCTTGTCAGGCATATTCTTTGCAAATCTCGGATTCTCAACAAATATAATCCTTATTACTTTAGCAGGATTCATGTTCTTTGCCACTCTGCCCTTTATTAACACCTCTATTGAAGTCTTGATCCGAAGGAATATTGACAATAGAAAGCAGGGGAGAGTGTGGTCAATCATTTCCACGATTACTTATCTTGGTTCTATCATTGCATTTGCAGTTGCAGGCTTTCTGGCAGATAAAATTTTCAACCCGCTTTTAGAGCTTGATGGTTTGCTTGTTGAAACAGCAGGTCTTATAATAGGGTCAGGAGAAGGTAGAGGAATTGCCTTGATTTTTGTAATTTCTGGATTAATGATTTCCATGATTGCTTTATTGATCTGGAAAGATGAAGAAATAAAAACATTAGAATATATTAGAGATCAGGATAGCATGCAAATATATTAATAATAGAAACTTTTAAGCGGTGCCGACTAATTAAGAGAGAACTGTTCTTTAAAGGACAGTTCTCTATATATTTAATATGAAAATAAGTAAAGGTGTTCGAAATTGAAATTTTCAGTATTTCAAGAAATTGCATATTAAGTAGATATATGGAATATATTTATAATACCCGTAGCTGCAAGATCCACTGCAATAGCCCCAAGCAAAAGTCCCATCAGCCTTGTAAATACCAGCATTCCGTTATACCCTATAAACTTGTGAATCCTCCTTGAGAAAAGAAAAATGTATAGACCAACAACGAATGTCAGTATAATTGCTATAAGAACCATTATTTTTTGAACGAAGTTTTCTGTTCCTCCCATAAGGACAATTGCCGTACTGATGGTACCAGGGCCTGTCAGAAGCGGGAGACCTATGGGAAAGATCCAGATGTCATCGCGTTCCTGGGATTGAGAAATCTCCTCTGCGGTAATACTTTCCCTTGAAACCTTAGCATGCATCATATCAAAAGCAATGCTGAAAAGCAGGAGTCCTCCTACAATCCGCAGCGCATCAACACTAATGTTGAACAGGTCAAGTATCAAGCTTCCTGTGATTGCAAAAAAGAGAGCAATGAAACATGCTAATGAAACTGCTTTTTTTGCTATTCTATTTTTTTCCTCACATGTCATCCCACTTGTAAGAGAAATGAAAGACACTGCCCCACTTACAGGATCGACGATCACAAAGATAGAGGTGAATGCATAGATGAAAAATCCGAGACTTTCGACTATCAATTTTTTTCTCCTTCCCTACTTCCTAAATTATACATATAATTTTCCCAGTTATAAAATCTGCCGATTGTCTGAGCGATTATGGATGAAAGGCTTAAGTGACTGATGTCCCAGGGATAGAGCTAGATTAGAAAGAGACTTTTGCATAGAAGTACGATAAATTCGAACATCCAATAATGATAAAAATATGAGAGCAAAGTTTTAGATAGAAAAATATTTTTTCATAAAAGGAATATTTAGAAAAACAAGGCATTAAATCGCCAGCGAAAGTAAGCCCTGAAACTTAAACAAAATAATAAATTCAGGCTTAAAATATTATAGGATATCCAGAGGTCTCTTTAAAGATGGCATATTAAGCGGGCACGTAGCTGAACTGAAAAACAGATATGATTCAAACCCTCAACAATATAAAAATCCAGGATGAATAGTTACAGAATAAAAACAGATATTACATAGTTTTTGGAGGTTTGCTTGAGAGTGGCACTCTCAAGCAATACTTGATAGATTTTAAACCGGGTTGTCGCAGTAAGGATTCAATCTTTAGCGTTTCTGAAGCTCATTCGTCATCTATTGCACTGGAATATCTGGGAAAAATGACCATAAAATTCCTCTGGTAAGTTTTTCCATCTTCAGAGATATTAAGATCCCACACGACCTCAGGTTCATTAATTTTTACTTTTGCCTGGATCATCTTATTCCTCCTTATCCTCCTTATTTTTCCAAATTTCGTTCCAATCCTGCAAATTTGTTTTTTTCTATTCTGACACACATGCTCCTGGGGTCAAATGCTCCTGGGAGATCAAGGTTCCATATGACCCCAGCTTTATTAGCTATTTCTTTTCCCCGAATCTTATTATTCCTCCGAATTTCGTATCCCAATTACGAATTTTTTGTTATATTGTATCCTGAGCGCATCCCCTGGGAGTTGAATATTCAGGGGATGAAACAACTTATTTCTGGTCTGTTTGCTCTTAGGGAGGATTGAATTTCTACCCAGTCTAACATAAACTCGAAAACTAGGTAAGGATATGGATTTGGATAATGGATCTTAGTTTCAGGGCTAACGTGAATATGAAAAAATAAGCGAGTATCCTTTTTAGGTAGAATTTATTAGAAAATGGTACCAATTCTGGCAGAAGTGGATAGGGTATGAAGATTCTTGTTTAAGGAGGAAGAAATAATTGGTCGTGGGGGTAAGTTATTGAAAACCAAGAGCCTCCAAATCTCTCCATATTTGTTTTCAAACATGGGGTGAGTGCTCGTTTTTTCAGATTTGATCAATGACTCACCCCCACTACCAAATAATTTATCAAGACATTAGATCCAAATTAGCGGAAATTCTTTCTTTGAGAGGACTTCTACAGTGCCTCAAAGATACGTTTTTAAAAATATAACCTAATGAAAAAATTGGAAAGTATAAAAGAAAAGGAAAAGAAAATGGAAAGAAAAGAGCACAGAATAAAAGCTCTCTTCTCTCATACGGGTTCAAAGCTTCTTTTTATGGAACCCTAGATAGATACCTCCCACTGCTACTACTACAAAAACAATTCCGAAAATATCGGAGCCCGAGAAAGAGAAGCCTTCATTTTTGTTTTCTCCTGCTGGCTCCCCCTTCTGCATCTCGTAGCCCTCAACATAATCAGTATCTGCGGATTTCTGAATCTCAGGAGCAGGCGTAGAAGAATCAGTTCCGTAACCTGCATCCGAATCCTGAGAAGTCTGATTATTATCCGAATTTCCAGAGGTTGCTTTTGAGGTCTGGTTGCTGGATGTACTGGTAGATGCGCTTTTCTTTGACACTACAGTAGCATTTCCGGTATTATGGTCATGACCACTACTGCTACTACTGCTTGTTTCCTCCGAGTCCTGAGTTTTGGATTTAGTTGCAGCTTCTATCTGCTCAGTATAACCAGGGACAGATACCATTCCGCTTACGAACTCATTAAGCAGAGGATTTCCGCAAGTATGATGACAACAGGAAGCCCCGTTCTCAGCTACAGATTGTTCATATTCCGTTGCAAGGCTTTCGACAACATCCTCAGAAGGTGCCCAGTACTCGTGTCTGACAGCCTCAAGCATTCTGCCGGTCATCGACTGGTAAGCACTCGGACTATTTTGTTTGAACCATTCTCTCATGGAAGCGTCATTGACATAGGTTTCATACACTTCCTGCCAGACAGTGTCGTCAACAAGTTCAGGGTCACTTACTTCCCAGCCAAAAAGATTGTCTACAAATTCGGACATCATACTGGCGCCTGAATATCCGGAATTCTGCATCCCCTCAATCCACTTTTCATTGAAATATCTGGCTCTCAGGTCCTTGCTAAGATATTCCTGCATTCCAACCATTTGAGCTCTGTCCGCGTCACTCGTATCCGAAATATACATCTCAGGAGTGTTGCCGCTAACGTACCTTGTTGCCAGGTTCATCCCGCCGAAGTACTGGAAAAGATCGTCATTATCAAGGGAGTCGTACAGGTTTGAAGAGGAAGAATGTACCGACGCTTCAACAGTTTTCAGGTTGCCTTCAAGGAGTTCTCTTGACTTTATGCCCCAGAAATCCTCTCCGTAAGCATATCCCATTTTGTTCAGGTATACGTTTGCAATTGCTTCTTCATTTTCCCATGTCCCGCTCGCACTGACAGCATCTGAGACTCCAATATCATAAGTGCCGTCCATTACTGCAAAGCAGCGCATAGTGGAGAGTTTTGTCGCGGTCTCGTTGTCATACCCTGCAGAGACAAGGGAATCATAGAGTGCAATAGAGCTCTGATTAACATAGTTGGGGTAGTTTACTCCAGGAAGAGAACTTGCAAGTTTTACGGCGCTGTCTACCATTTTAATTTTATCCGGGAAAGCATCCCTTATTCCTGCGGTTGTATAGACGATATCAATGCGCGGCCTTCCGGGTTTTGAAGTATCATTATTAGGCAGAAGTTCTTCTTCAGGGATGGCTTCAACTCCGGTCACATACCCGTACTGGTCCCAGACAGGCTTCACTCCAAGCAGGTAAAGTATTTCTGCTTCCAGGGTTCCGTGATCAGCGATAAACTCCACTCCGAACCTTGAGAAGGAAACTTTTTGAGGATATTCTCCATGTTCTTCATAGTAGTCTTCAAGCAACTGGATTGCAAGAGATTTTCCGACTTCCCAGGTTGCCTCCGAAGGATAGAGCTTCGAATTTATGCTATAATAGTTGCGTCCTGTAGGTACTGCATCCGGATTCATAATCGGGTCCAGCCCCGAAGCCGGCGGAATGAATCCTCCGTTCAAAGCGGAAATTATATTGTCAATTTCCACGTCGCAGTCAAGAAGCCTGTCCTTATATTCCAGGCCCTGCTCCAGGTCAAGCGAAACTGAACTGTTGGTTTTTCCGTAGACTTTAACCTGTGCAGTAGAAGTGCTCGTATTATTGGTTACGACTTCCCAGACAAGTCTGGTAACTTTGGTATCGTTTAAAGGAATTCCAAGAGGATAAGCAGACTCGGGATAGAAGGCAGCTGTGACATTGTCCTCAAAGTTTCCTCCAAGCATAGCCCTTACCATCCCGGTAAGTTCATCGTTTTCGGGATCCGTCATATTCGTAGTGGGAACATGACTGAGGATATGCATACCATATGGGATATTTTCATTTCCCACATCTTCAAGATATTCGTGAAGGACATCTTTAACAAAACTCTCAAATTCTTCTTCAGTATAATTTTGAAGAGCGGTTGCGTTCTCCATTCCCAGATCAACACTAAGGTTGAGTGCAATTATCTCGTTAATTATGGCTTGTCGGTATCCTGCCCGGGTCTGAGTGGAAATACCCGGATCGTAATACTGCTGAACATCAGTTGAAAGATTCAATAAGCCTCCATAAAGCCCGCTGCGTTCAAGGGTTGGAGTAAGGTGGTCGATTATCAGGGCATTACCTCTGTATTCTGCAGTTATTCCTTCTCCCACATTGGCAACTATATAGGGATAGATATTCGGAAGGTCCTGAAGCAGGAGAGGGGACCAATCGGAAGTCCGGTTCATACCATAAGTAGAACCCGGAAGCCATTCATGCGTACCATGAGTACCCATATGAATAAGTGCATCAGGCTGCCAATCATGGTTTAACCAGAGGTAGAATGCTATGTACTGATGAGTTGGGGGCACAACATTGCTGTGGTAAAGAGTATCGTTATTTTGTCCTGTTCCCCTGGCAGGCTGAGGCATGAGCCAGACGTTTCCGAAACGTACAGTAGGAATTACAATGTATTTTCCGGTTTCATTCTCATAGGTCATAACGCTTTTTTCTTGAGGCAGATCTTCAGACCAGGGTTCTCCCCATTCAGCCGTTACATTGGCTCGCAAATTTTCAGGAATATCTGACTCAAACCACTCTCTATAAGTCTCCATAGGTATGAGTTGCAGCCCCCACTCAGTCCTGTTTTCAACCATTTCATTCAAAGTTCCCGGAGCCCAGGAACCGACATTAATACCCTGAGCCTGAAGCATCCCTATGAGTGCACTGCCATTATCAGGAACTCCTGAAATCTGATACCCGCTTTCATTCATTGAATTGAGCAGGTCATACATACTCTGAGTTGCATTTAGATAATTTGCAACTATATTGTCCTTTCCTGAAGGATAGTTGTAGTAAATAACAGCTACTTTCTTGTCCTTATTCTCCTTTAACTTCAGTTCTGCCCAGTTAATTGACCTGTTTGACATCCAGTCAATCTGAGAAGGCAGAGGTTCGTAGTTGCTTTCACCGGTTTCGTCATTGTAATTATCGATTCCTATTACAATGTACTCAAAAATCCCATCAACGCTCGGAAGCAGGGTCTTATATACAACCTCACTACTGGGGATACCCCTGTTACCATCTGCTATGTCGGTAGAATTAGCAGGATTTTTAACTACCAAACCCGTGAGGACAGGAACATCAAGGTCTTTGAGCTCCTGTACGCCTTTATCAGGGTCGTCGTAGTTCAGACGGAAACTCTTAAGAGAAATTACGCTTTGGACAAGAGGCTCTCCATTTTCATCAAAGTAAAACTTGTGGATATCATTGAAGGTATCAAAACCTGCAATTACGTTGCAGCCCTTTCCTTCAAGATCACGGATAAGAGCATCTATAACTTCAAGGTTGTCACCTGTATAATCTGAAGCATGGAACCATATCCCTATAGTGGGCTTGCTCTTATCGTAAACATGTCTGGACTCAGTTGCGTTAGAATACCATTCAAGGTAATCAGTGGTGTTTTCAAACCAGTCGGGCTGAGATTCGTTTGTGGAAGAACGGGCATCCGGATGGTAAATTGCAGCTTCAGGGAACTCTACGGGATCTTCGTAAGCCCAGCTGCCAGTAAGCTCGGGTTTATCTCCATATGTTTTTGCGAGATAGATAAGGAAGTTTTCAGCATTTTTTTTCAGGACTCCTCTTGAACCCATGTTGTAAAAGAATTTCTCATCAGTAGAATTGTAGGGTTCATTCCCGGAAAAGATCTGATCATAACTGGAGGTGTTGATATATGTTGTATCTATTGCAGAAGAAATATCTACAAGAGCTGCACCGTTTTCATGAGCTCTCTGGAGATCGTCTCCTATATCTTTGAATTGAGACCAGAGCATATAGGAAAATATCACGTCCTGGTTTTCAAAGGTGATATTGGTAAAGTTGTCATATCCTGAAATATATGTTACATTTATACTTGCATTATATGGATTGGACTGCTCTGCCGCAGCAAGAGCGCTTCCGTCATAGCAGATAAAAGTAATATTTACCTGATTTTCATCAGCCGATACATTCTGTGCTAGCAGTAGAAAGACCACCGCACACAAAACCAACAATCTACTTTGTGCCGTACGCATCTTATCCCCAGAAAATCTATTATGAACCCTCGGGCACCCTGGGAGAAAAATAACCAGGATGCCTGGCCCACCGGACTATTTAATTCAAGAAGTTTACTAATATTCGGAACCCATACTAAACAGCTGCCAAGTTTTGAATATGAATTTGGAAGCTCTCGATTCTGACTTGCAGATCAAAATAAGAACATTATAAAACTAATAAGCAGCCGATTCTGGATTATATCTTCAACATTCGGAGCATTAGGGAATAAAATACATAAAACAAGGTTTTTGGCTCATGATTATTAGCTATTCAGGTAAAAAGACCTATTGATGGCGTTTTTATATAAATAATTTATAATATGGTCTTCTGAAATAAGTAAGTAAAAAAGGATTTAAAACCTTTATTTCTGATAATGAGTGTTAATCAAGGGTTTTTAAGGATAAATATACATAAAAGATCTCATATTTTGATAAGTAAACCTTATTAATCGGTAAAAACAATAATAATATTGAAGAAACGCTTAATATAGTAACAAATAATATTTATTTATAATTAAGTTGTTTGAACTCATTTTACTAACCTTGAATTGAATGCCAAAATAAGGGTGAAAATGCTTTATAAAGCTCTAAGTGAATATTTTTTATCTATAAAAATAGCAGCCAACAAATTGAAATCCGTATATTAGCAAAAATAATAAGGTATTTTGATTAAAAGAGTACCTGATCCAAAAATGAGATTTGATTATTCTCTAAAAATCTGTTGTTTTTGAGTAACTCTTATTTAAAAGTATCATAAGAGAAATATCGAAAAATATGTAAAAAAATTTAATAATTAAATTTCCAGAGAAAAAAATAGGTGCTTATCATTTAGCACCAGCTTTCAACTTCAAACTTAAAACCTTCTTTCCTGAACCCAGGGTGGATTCCACCAGTACAGAATAACTGATAACCATGTCAACAACAATAGAACTAAAACCGAGATCATTATAGATTTTTCTTGCATTTTTTATCCCCGATAACCTATTATGAACCATGGAACACCCTGCGAGGAAAAAATAATCAGGATACATGATCCACCAGACTATTAAATTCTAAAAGTTTTTACTTAGAAACTTTTCATGAACTTACAAGGAAACAGCAATAAAGTTTTAAAAGCAAAACTGAAAAATTTCAATCCCGACTTTAAATTTAAAAGCAGAGACTCTTAAAACTAATAAGTTACTGATTCTGTAAGATATCTTCAACACTGAGAAAGTTAGGGAATAAAATACATAAAACACGGTTTTTAGCTTACAATTGTTAGCTTTTCAGGTAAAGTCTTCATCGAAAGCATGGAAATAGAAATGGAAAGGTGAAAATGTGGAATATATCTTGTATCAAAAAATTATTGAAAATTATATTGACGCCTATAACAGTTTTAATATCGACAGAATGCTTGCAGATATGCATGAAGATATAAGGTTTGAAGATATTTCAAATGGAGAAATTAATCTGACAACAAAAAGCATTGCAGAGTTGAGAGATCAAGCCGAAAAGGTCAAACACTTGTTTAAAGAGAGAAAGCAGAAAATCACGGACATTAAATTTGATGCTGACCAGGTTGAAGTGAAAATTGACTATCATGGGATTTTAGCAGCTGATTTTTCAGATGAACTGAAAAAAGGAGATATAATTGAATTAAAAGGGACCTCAATATTTAGATTTAAAGACAATAAAATAATTGAATTAAAAGATATCAGTTAAAAATCAAACAATAAAAATCTTTAATAGAAGGTAAAAAAGAAAAGAAGCGCTTGTTTGCGCCTCTTTTAAAATACAAATTTAAAACTTCATTTCCCTGAATCCAAGATAAATTACAAGAATAAAAACCACAAAACCCAAAATTGCCTGAAAAACTGATGAAGTTAACTTGAAGTAGATTTATTGCCTGAAGAAGAAGTTTTATTACCTGAATCAGGCACGTAGATCACCCTTCCGTCTGCAAGCTGATATGCCGTTCCCAGAACTTCTCCTGTACCTCCACCGATATTTTCAGTCATGTTCAGGACTTCTATGGGTTTACCTTCTTCCTTGACTATTATCTGCATATCCTGAGACCCCGGATTTTTTACAATCGTGAGATCTTCGGTCGGATTCAGAAGCTCGGGAAGGCTGTAGGACATTACAAGGGCTACCAGAAGGGCCACAGAAAAGACCATTGCCGTGTCAAAAAGGTTGCCAACACCATTCATGGGACTGGGATCTTCCTCACCAATTAAGATTCCGCTCCGCCTGTATCGTCTTGATTTTTGCATTATTTCATCCTCGTTTTTGAAGAGAGAGCTCATCCCCATGTGGTTTCTTCAATAGTATTCACAATGTAATTGATATCTGCCATGTCTTCCCAATACCAGCGTCTTCTGATCTGCATAAGCACATAGCTTATCCCGGCTGCAAAAAGCCCTACAACTGTCGTTGCAAAGGCAATCATCAGGTTTTGTGCAAGAGTTCCCAGGTCCCCTGCCGATAGTCCTATTAGGGCAGGACCTAACGGGATAAGGGTACCCATAAGTCCGAGTATAGGACCGATAGTATTAGTTATTTTAGTATGTTCGAGGCGCTTTGCCATTTTGATTTCATACTCCTGGGAGAGCCTCTCAATTGCCGGAATATGCTGCTCTTCAAGATACGGTGCAGATTCCTTTGCAAAGGAAGTGACCAGCTGGTTTTGGTGTACGTCTTCAAGAGTTTTGGATGCTCCCGAAAAATCCGAATTTTTGAGATCACGCTGAATTTTTTTGCAGTGGGTTTCAAGGCTGTTCCGGTCTCTGTGCCTTTTTGTGTATTCTGAGATGAAATCCCCCACCTGTACCAGAGTAACAAACATAAGGATAGTAAGAAGGATCATTACAGGAAGCATCAAAGAGACCTGAAAGACGTTCATCATGTTGGATAAGAAATCCATCATACTCACTGGTTATGCCTCCTTATGTTTGCCAGGAAAAAGCTTGCAAGGATAACGGCTCCACAAATCAGAAGAGGAAGTACTGCTATTGTGTCTCCTTCTGATGAAGAAACACTCATTGACTTTGTCTGCATGTATGCCGGAATGAACATCAATCCTAACATATAGTAAATCCCGAGCATCATCATAATACCCCCCAGAGTATCGGGAGTCTTCCCAAGTTTCCTGAACAAAAACGAAGATCCGACAATTGCGATGAAAAAGGCACTTCCAACAAGGAGTCCTATCTTCAACCCGCTGATTTCAAGGGCAGAGGCCAGAAGTATGCAGGACACGGCAAGAGCCCCAAGGCAGACAGGGCAGGGCAAAGATAGAACAAGGAAAGTGTGCCTTGAGACATCCTTTCCTGAATTCCATTTTTTCTGGGTGTAAATCCCGGTCACTATAAGAAGAAGGGAAACAAGCACATGAATTCCCATACCCATTGAAGAAAGCCCTCCCAAAGATTCCAGGCTTATGTGGTCAGCAACGCTTCCGAATAAAAGGGCCAGAATAAAATAACTGCTTCCAATCATCAAAATTTCTCTTGTGGTGATTTTTGAAAATCCACAACCTATTCCAGATTTAACTCCGAAGATAAGGATACCTATCAAAATACCAATAACAGTTAATGCCGCAGAGTCCATAATACCTTCTGAGCATCTATGGTAGAATTAGATAAACACTGGTTTTTGGGTAATATTCATTATCTTTTTGGGTAAGAATTGCTATTGATGACGTTTTTTGAAATAAGAAGCAAAAATTCGGCTATTATAAATAGGCCTTGAAAAGAAATAATTAAAGAAGTAAAGAAACCGGCACAAAAGGAAATTAATATATAATTAATTTTAAAAAAATAGTAGATAGATCAAATAGCAAATAAGAAGTGGAATTTAACAAAAAGAACATAATAATTTGCTACGGCAACTTATGAAATATTTAAATTGAAAAAGTTTACAGAATAATCAATTAAAGTAAATTTGATGTAAAAGAAATTCAAAAAAACGATTAAAAGAAGGAATAATATACTTTACTTGTTTTAGAAGGAGCAATACATATAAGTATTTGAGATAAAATAGTGATTCATTATGGTAATAAGTGTTCTGCGGGATTCTGGAATGAATGGCGGTAGAGAAAACCTTTTCAAAGCGATTTCAAGCGATACGCGCCTCTTAATTCTCGAACACCTGAATGAAGGAGATAAGCATATATCCGGCCTTGCTAGAGAAATAGGGATCTCTGTGCCTGTGGCTGCCAAACATATTAAAATTCTTGAAAAAGCCGAATTGATAGAAAGGAAAAAGTTCGGCAATACCCATATGATAGGCATCAAATTGAACAATGTTTATTCTTTTCTGGATCACTTTGCAGAAAGCAGGAAACTTGAGGTTGAACAGGGCACAACCCTTCTTGAAGCCCTTAAAAGTGTGGCTGCTGTGGAAGTTAGAAAAATGGGAAACAGGGTCAAGGTTGTTTCTACGGACGGAGAAGAGGGCTTTTATATATATGAAGTGGATGGCAAATTCTCGGATAAGACCGTAGACGAATATGAGTTTTACGAAGATGCGGTAGTAGAATGGAAAAAATTAGTCCCTGTAACGAAAAAAAGATTACTGGTAAATATCAGAAGATAAGAATCCCAGAACCCAGGTTTGGTAAAATTGTCAAGAAGCCTTAATGGCTTCTTTTAATCCCGTTAGTTGTTTATTCATTTAATTGATTTTTACGATTTTTCACTCTCTATTTTTCCACACTCAATATTCTTTCTTCGCCTGTTCAATGTAAATTGCAGGCCTCAGAGGTTCTGCAAATCTGGACTTTTTCTCAGGGTCGTAGGCTGGAGAATCTGCACTGTAGATCTCAACATGGCAGCCAATTTCCTTTTCGAGGAAAGAGACAGACTCTCTAAGAAATGTCTGTTCATCAAGACCAGTACTCGCAAAGATTTCATATTTCTCAGCACCTCCGCTTTTGAACTCCGGGATGATTTTCTGAACGAACTTCGGGATATCTTTGCCAAAGCGTTTCAGGGCAGGATCTGCCATCAGGGTTTTAATAAGACTGCCTACTTCAAGGGAAGCCTCTGACTGCATACCACAGGCGCATCTAATGACATCAGCTTTCCAGGCAGGAGCTGTGTAGAGATGGATTTTCTGGGGAGTCATCTTTGTTACCCTGATTATCTCTTCAATGTCTTCCAGAGTACCCTTAATCATTTCTTCGGCAAGTTCCGCGCCGTTGTCTATAAGGTCTTCATTATAGAGAGGATACTGGGCAAGAGAGATAGGATCTTCGTGACCCATAGACTCCCAGATTTCCTCACAGAGATGAGGAGTAAAAGGAGACATAAGCCTGACCCAGTTGTCCAGCACGTAATAGAGAAGGGCTTCTCCACCTCTTCTCTGGTACCATTTTACATCATTTATGAGCAGGAAGAAGGAGTTCTGGATGGCTTCCCTTGTCTGGATGGAATCAAGAGAAATATTTGTTCCACTGATATAGTTCTGCATCCTTGAGAGCATCCAGCGGTCAATCTGCTTGAGTTCAGTGCCGAGATTTGCACGTTTTCCACTCTCGATAACATCCTTTGCAAAGGAATAGAACCTGTCCACCTGCCTTCTGGCTGAGTCGATTCCTGTCTTCTGCCAGTCTGCATCCTGAGTCTGCTCGGCTGTGGAGAGGATGTACATCCTTGTTATGTCCGCACCGTAACTGCTGACCGCGCTTTCCAGAGTGAGGATCGGCCCTTTGGATTTGCTCATCTTCTGTCCTTCAAGAGAAACAAAGCCGTTTACCGCAAGAGCTCTTGGCCACTTTTCCTCTTCAAAGAGGGCAACATGATGGAAGAGGAAGAAAAGCAGGTGATTGGGGACAAGGTCTTTTCCTGAAGAACGCAGGTCAACAGGATACCAGTAGCTAAAATCACTGCGAATCTCGTCCAGAACTTCGGAACTCAAACCGGTCTCTGCAAAAACTGTTTCAGAATTGCCTTTTCCAAACAGGATATAGTCAAAGAACGAAAGAGTAAGCTGTTCTTCGGACAGGTCGCCTCTCTCGATAAACTTGGCAATGATGTAATAACACATGTAGATTGTCGAATCTCCGAGAGACTCGATCAGCCATTCCTTATCAAAGGGCAGACGGGTTCCAAGGCCTTTTCTGCGGGCACAGGCTTTATCCTTGAGCCAGTCAACCTTGTTTTCAAACTCAACCCTGTACTCTTCCGGAATAATCCGCATTTCACTGAGGCATCTGTAAACCTTTGCTTTCCATTCAGGGTCCGAATAATTAAGGAACCACTGGCCTTTTACCATGTTCACAACACAGGGAGTCCCGCAGCGGCAAACTACTGGTTCGCTGAATTCATAAAAGTTTTCTCCTGCATTTGAACTGATGAAATCTCGGGTAAGAATGTCCTTAATCTTTGAAACCGCATATCCTTCGTATTTGCCTGTAAGTTCCTTAAGGACTCCACCGTGAAATTCTCTTCTGTATACGATTTTTGTGGCTTCTTCGGCTTTTGGGTCATTCTGGCTTGTTATTCCCATGCTTTCCACAATTTCTTTTGCAGGGAATTCCCCGAATTCGGGTACCTTAATGAGAGAAATCAGCTTGATATCTCGGAGATCTTCGGAAATCCCGTATTCGCTCAGATCAGCATTGTAGAGATCCCGGAGAGCCAGGTAGTCAAAGGGTGCATGTGCAGGCACGCTCATAACAATTCCGCTTCCGTTTTCAGGCCTGACAAAAGATGCAGGAAGGGAAATTATTTCGTCTCCGGTTACCGGGTTTGTGAGTTTGATGCCTATAATGGATTTTGCAGGTACATCCTCAACATATTCGACCGTGCGGTCAGTAAATGTGAGTTTTCTGAAAGCATCTCTGCTGACAACCCAGAATTCCTCGTATCCGTCCTTTTCAACTCTTGCCTTTACATAATCAACATTGGGATTGATCCAGAGGTTAGTAACTCCGAATGTTGTTTCCGGCCTCAGGGTTGCACAGGGGAGAACTATGTCTTTGTGCCTGAACTTGATCAGGGTATATTCGACAATTGTGGCTTCTTCTCCGTGCAGGATGTCGTGGTCTTCTACAGGGTTGTTATCATTGGGGCACCATTTTACAGGGTGAGAACCTTTAACGATCAGGCCTTTTTCCTCAAGGCGGATGTACTGCCACGAAATGAATTTTTTGTATGTAGGGTCCGTTGTTGTGAATTTGCGTCTCCAGTCAATGGAGTAACCTATCATGCGCATGGCTTTTTCGGCTTCAACCTTGAAATAGTCAACAATTTTTTCCGGAGTGTCGAGAGTTGGCAGGATGTCGGCCGGGATTCCGTGGAGGCGTTCATAGACGTCCATAGTCTGAGGATCCCTGCTTGCGATCAGCTCGGCAAGCCCGACAATAGGTGTGCCCGTTACGTGAAAGCCCATGGGGTAGAGCACGTTATAACCAAGCATTCTTTTGTGCCTTGCTACGACATCGCCTATAGTAAAGGTCCGGGTATGTCCTGCGTGCAGGTTCCCGTTCAGGTAGGGGTAAGGGATTGTAATGAAAAACTTCTCCCGCTTATCGGGCTCGGGCTGGAAAATTCGGCTTTCATTCCATTTTTTTTGCCATTTCTTTTCAATTTCATGAGGTTTATAGTCCTGCTCCATTAGTGTTCACGCCCACATATGAGTATGATAAAAGAATCCGGATCCAATTCAAAGGATCTGAATCCGATTCAAAGGATCTTAATAATAAGAGTAAAGAAGTTTCAGAAAGCCAATTACTGACTTAAAGAAACCTGAACTGATTGAAGTGTCGGAAACCGCTAACAGCATGAAACTAGAGATCAGTACTTCAGTATCAATAGTTCGATATTCGCTGTTAAAATATCATTAGCTCGAGATCAGTTATTTAAATATCATTACTCAAGTATCAGTTTATTAATGACTCAAGTATCAGCTGTTTAATTTTAGTGATTTAAGATAAGTCTTTCAACTGTTTACGGCTCCGACACGTAAATATTTTTCTTCCGATTTCGGTTTTATTCAGTTTTTCCGTAAATGGCTTCCCTGATGGCTTCGATATTTGCATCCACAACAGTAGGCTCCTCACAGACATCAATTACAGTCTGGGGATCTTTAAGGAGGTGCCCGGTAGTAATGCAGACAACGGTTTCATCTTTACCAATAACACCCATGTCAATAAGTTTCTTAAGCCCTGCAACAGATGCTGCACTTGCAGGCTCAACTCCTATGCCTTCAAGCCTTGCCAGGTCTTTCTGGGCTGCAAGGATTTCTTCGTCAGTTACGGATTCTGCAGTCCCTCCGGACTCCCTGATTGCATTGAGAGCTTTTACAGCGTTTACAGGGTTTCCAATTCTGATTGCAGTTGCAACAGTTTCAGGGTGATTTTCAGGAGTAATTGCCGGAGCTCCGCATTTTATAGCTTTTACGATAGGGCAGGAGCCTTCTGCCTGGATTCCGGTCATTTTTGGAAGAGAATCCGTTATTCCAAGCTTTTTAAACTCCCTGAAGCCTTTATAAATTGCAGTAATGTTTCCTGCATTTCCTACGGGCAGGACAATCCTGTCAGGCACCTTGAAGCCAAGCTGGTCTGCGATCTCGAAACCTATAGTCTTCTGGCCTTCCAGCCTGTAAGGGTTGATTGAGTTAAGGAGGTAGATCTTTTCCTGGGAACAGAGAGTACGGACAAGGTCAAGCGCATCATCAAAGTTTCCGCGGATGCTGAGAACTTTTGCCCCGTGCATCAGGGCCTGGGCCACCTTTCCAAGAGCTACTTTTCCTGCAGGAAGCAGGACGATCACGGGAATTCCGGCTTTTGCCCCATAGATAGCAAGGGCTGCAGAAGTGTTTCCGGTAGATGCACAGGCAACGGTATTCATGCCGAGTTCAAGGGCTTTCGTAACTCCTACAGTCATTCCCCTGTCTTTGAAGGAACCGGTAGGATTCATACCTTCGTGCTTTACGTAGAGCTCTTTAATTCCGATTTTTTCGGCAAGCCGGTCGCATTTATAAAGAGGAGTCCCACCTTCCCTGATGGTTACAGGCTCCCTTTCTACAGGAAGAAGTTTTGCGTACTTCCAGACCGAGGGACATTCGGTCTTCAGTTTTTCCATATCAAGTTTAATTGAAGAATAATCATAAATAACATCAAGCAGCCCGTCACACTTGCTGCAGGTATAGATTACTTCATCTTTTGAATACTCTGCACCGCATTCGATACATTTCAGATGATACATTAAATTGCTCCTGTTTCTAATAGTTTTGAACTAATGTGATGTGAGTTTAAAACGATATCCCACTTAAAATAATATTATCCGGAATTGCCCGGATTTTCAGCCAACATAATCTGGATTTCGGAGTAGTATAATATTAGAGTTTAATAATATTTTGCATCCTTAATACCTTATTGGCTTTTAAATTATACTATTTCTGGCTTCCTTAAGGCTCTTAAACCAGCATATAGATAGAAACCTGCAGTTTAGAATCAGTAAAAGCTCAAAACTTAAATCATCAGAATCCAAAAAGTAAGCTGATATTCAAGCGTATTTAATCAAATTTGTACTCTTTGATTTCCTTACTCAAAAAGTAACCAAGTACAGTCCTGATAAATACAACTGTACCCAGGATTAACAGATCGTCTCTTGAAGGGTCCCTCATAGTTCCAAAAACAGCAACAACAATATAAAATTCAAGTCCGAAAAGTATTTTATTTGTAAGTTTTTTTCGTATATTTTCCAATTTGTAGGGCCTTTTTAAGACTTCAGAAAGAAATAGTTCAATTGTTGCTTTAAATCCTCCATATATTATAATAGCTGTGCCTATTGCTTCGAAAACCCACTCAAAAACCTGCAAAAATGTATCAAATGATTCAAAAACCAATTTTATCCCTTCAAAATGTGTCTTAAACTTCAGTTAAAACAGATCCTTCTGTTTCTTTGCTCAGGAAGTAGCCAAGAAGAGTTCGAATAACTACTATGGCTCCAACCACAAGTAGCTCTTCTAAGTAAGGTTTTCTGAGAGTTTCAATCAAATCAGCAATTATCAGGAGCTCAAGCCCGAAAAGAATCTTATCCGTAAATTCTTTTCTTATATTGCTGTAGTCTTCAGATTTTTTGTAAATCTCAACAAGCAGAATTCTAAGTGCAGCTTTCAATCCCCCGTAAATTATCAGTATTGCACTTACAAGCTCAAAGAAGGTTACAAATATTTCCAGTATCACAATAGTAATTTTAAATGCCATTTTCTCCCTCCAGAAAGCAATCTGCACAAAAGTATCCTGCATTAAACTTACACTGGTCTCAAAAACAAAGATTTACAACGCAGAAAAGAAATTCTTGAGATTTATCCCCACACCTTTACTCTAGACATTTAATTTATATTCGTTTTACTATAATAGACTTACCTGGTCCATTCGCTTAACTATTAACAAAAACTACCCAATTAATAGTTACAGCAGACTTCTGAAAAGAGACGTTCAAGAACGGATTTCCAAGAAAAGATATGAAAAAGTAAGACTGAAAATAAGATTGAATCAGACAAAAAAATTCGGTTAAAAATATGCTTCGGTTTTTTCCGAAGCAGAAAATTTACTCTAAATAAAACTTACTTCTTCAGAAAGTTAAGCTTACTTCTTCTGAACAGCATCTGGCTGCAGAGCCTTGATTTCTCCATGTTCTATTCCGTACGTTTTTACAGCTTTCGGAGCCCCAAGAAGGAGTTTTCTGATCCTGTTATAGACACTCGGAAACTTCTGAGGGTCCAGTTCTCCAAGCAGGTCTGCCAGAATTTTTACGAGTGGAATGTGATACTTTGATTCCATCTGGTCTATGTTTGCAAAGGCATTGAGCATATTGACAGTACTGTATTCATTTACAATAGCCAATTTCTTCAGAATTTCCGCAAAGAGAGCCCTTCCACCTTCGGTCTGGAGAGATTTTTTGCGGTTTCTGGCAAAGCTGCCGTACAGAGCCCGCTGGTCATTTGTCTGTTCTATCCTGAAGGCAGGTGATCTTTCCATTTCCCTGACAAGTTCAACTGCATCAATACTGCTGTTGCTTCCTATTACTGCAAGGAAGGCTTCCCAGGCAATCAGATTCTGTTTTGATTCCGCTTCAAAGGCTCTGAGGACTTCAATTTTGTCAGGTGCTGAACTGTTCAGGTATGCGGCAAAGGCACTCAGCCTGTCTGTTGCACAGGTTGCAGTCTCAAACTGCTGTTTTATAAGGGCATGAATGTCCGGGGTATCGAGAGTTGCAAGGATGTTAAGGCAGACGTTTTTGGCCTGTCTGGCCTTGATTACTCTCGCTGTTTCTTCGAGAGTGGAATCCCTCGGGACTGAGGAGCCTTCAAAGAAACGGTATGCAGAGATTACCGAGCTTCTGTATTTCCAGGCGACTGCCTTCAGAAGTTTCTGTTTTACTTCATAGAGGGCCTGGTAATGATGGGAAAATTCTTCATCTTCTACGGACTCAAAGATAGTCAGGAACTGCCCACCTGCCTTTTCGAGAAGCTGGCGGTCGTTGAAGAGCCTGTAGTAGAGCTCAATAAACTCTTCGGACGGCCTGGAATCCGGATTTTTAAGGAGCCTGAGTTTTTCCCTGTCAACCAGAGTATAGAATGCCGTAAACCTGCCTGTGATATCGCTGTCTTTCTTTACCTGCGTCAGGAGCTCGTCCTGGCTTGCCCTGTAGATGAGTTTACCATAGAAAGAATAGCCTCTGTTCAGGGAGAGGAAAGCCGGAATATTCACATTTTCAACTGTAATTGTGGCAGTTTCCCCGCTGACCCGTTCCAGAATTTCTGCGAGGTCATTTCCGTCTTCGTCAACGAGGGCTGCTTTAAAGGGGAACTCCCAGGGCTTTCCGTCTGCGGGCACCTTCTGTTTGAGGAGGAGAGTAAATTTCCTCTCAGCCCTGTCGTATTCGGCTGAAACCTCGACTACAGGGAACTTTGTCTGTTTAAGCCAGGTCTCGGACATCTCCTTTAAAGGCTGCCCGCTTTCTTCTTCCATGGCTTCGATCCAGTCCTGCGTGCCTGCGTTGGAGTGACTGAATTTCCTGAAATAGCGGTCCAGGCCCTTTGCAAAGGTATCCTTTCCTATAAGGGTCTCTACCATGCGTGCGTATTCAGGGGATTTTACATAGGTGACTGCGGTGATCAGGTCATTTGGGTCATTGAAGCCGTCAGGGATAATTGGCATGGAGGCTGCCCCCGAATCAAGGGCAAAAGTGCCTGAGGCAGGAGCAAGCAGGTCAAGCACTCTGCCGAGCCTCTGGTAGTCTTCCCCGAAAAGGAAAGCATGATACTGCTCTTCCACGTGCACGGTCACAGCTTCGTTCAGCCAGATTTCAAAGGGACTTTTTCCGGTTACCTCAGACCCGTTCTGGTTGTGGAAATACTCGTGAACCTTGACCCTGATCATGTATTCAAAAGCAGAGTCAGTGATCTGCGGGAAAGGCATTATGCGGTTTGTGGTAATCGTGGTATTCCCCACGTTTTCCATGCCCCCGAAGTCCGAGTTCTGCATCCCTATTTCCCTGTAGACAGTTCCTGTGTATTTGTATCCCGGAGTGATTTTATTGGCGAGCCTGGCAAGCTCTTCCCTGAGCCTTCCGAGCTCTTCCGTCGCGGATTCGGATTTTGCCTCAAACTTCATCTGTTCCCGTAAGCGTACAAGCTCCCAGAGCTCTTTTCTTACATGCAGCTTCTTTTCATCGAACTGCTCAGGCCCTGTAAAGGTATAGACCCACATTACCGCATCATGCAGGATATCGAGCGCTCTTTCTGCAGCCGCTTCGTTTGACCCTGGCGGCACGAGGAGTTCGAGCATGAATGTCCCCCCATCAGGATATTCAAACTCCCTTGTAAAAGTCGCATAAGTCCCCACGCCCAGGAAAAAGAGATAAGTTGCCATAGGAGTTACCGAGTTGTCATAGACAATTTTGTCCCTTCCAGGCTTTACGGTATGCCTCTCGACCACAACATCCCCGTTCGTGATCAGGTTCGTGTACCTGGAATCCGCAATGATGGCAGTCTTATAAGTGCATTTTGCACACATATCGTCAATGCAAGGCACAATCTTCTGGAACCCCCACTGCTGGCACTGCGTAATCTGCTGAGGAGGAGCCCCTGCCGGCGTCTCGTCATAATAAAGCCCCTCAAGAATGTTTTTAGTTGGCCTGCAGACCGTATCCGTAATAATCGCAACCTCAGTATGTGGCGGAATCATCTCCCTGAACTCAAGCTCAAGAATCGCATCCTGCTTCCTGTATTTGTAAGAAACCTCAGACTGTATGCAGCTCACAGCCCGAATCTCAAGGTCCCTGCAGTTCAACTCCAGCCTCTC
>CAZCKG010000007.1:0-26265 GCA_964498825.1 uncultured Methanosarcinales archaeon | reverse complement strand
TAAAACAGAGTAATTAGAAGGAAATAAAACAGAGTAATTAGAAGGAAATAAAACAGAGTAATTAGAAGGAAATAATTAGAAGAAAAGTTAAAACGGTAACGTTACTTAAAAAAGGCTAAGGCTTTTATTAAATTCAACTATGAACTTAACACTACCATTTAGCCTCAAATTATTATTTTTCATATTATTTTTTTCATCTATATTGTTTTTCATTTAAGCTATTCATTTGCTTTTTGAGACTGTTATATATCTGTATCTTGCTACTGAGTTACTGCCTTTCAGATTATTTACCGTCAGGCTGACACTGTATTTTCCTGCTTGACTGTATGTATGTACAGGATTTTGCTCTGTTGAATACGTCCCATCTCCAAAATTCCATTTCCATGATGTTGGAGATCCCTTACTACTATCAGTAAAGCTTACCTCCAGGGGAGAGTTGCCTGACACAGGGGTTGCAGAGAAATCAACAACAGGAACATCTATATCGTCTGTAAGACTTATGTAGCTGTATTTTGTTTCCGTATTAGAGCCCATCAAATTACTTACTGTTAAGCTGACGGTATATTTTCCTGTTTTATTATAGGTGTGTGCAGGATTTTGTTCCGTTGAATTTGTCCCATCCCCAAAGTACCATTTCCATGCAGCTGGCAATCCAGTACTGTTGTCAGTAAAACTGATATTTTGAGGTGCACTTCCTGAAGTCTGAGATGCAGAGAAATCAGCCTCAGGAGTTCTCATTTCGTTTGTGAGGTTTATATACCCATATTTTGCTATCGTATTGGTACCCAGCATATTATTAACCGTCAATGTAACGGTGTATTTTCCTGTTTTATTGTAAGTATGTACAGGATTTTGTTCTGTTGAATTTGTCCCGTCCCCAAAGTACCATTTCCATCCCGTTGGCAATCCCGTGCTGTTGTCAGTAAAGCTGATATTTTGAGGTGCGCTTCCTGAAGTCTGGGATACAAAGAAATCAGCAACAGGGATTTTCATGTCGTTTGCAAGAATTATCTGATTATTTTTCGTTATTGTATTAGCACCCATCGGATTAGTTACTGTTAAGCTGACGGTGTATTTTCCTGTTTTATTGTAAGTATGTACGGGATTTTGTTCTGTTGAGTTTGTTCCGTCTCCAAAGTACCATTTCCATGTCTTTGGGGATCCCGTACTGTTGTCAGTGAAACTGATATTTACAGGGGTGGTTCCTGAAGTCTGGGATACAGAGAAATCAGCAACAGGAATTTTCATGTCACTTGTAATATTTAGATATCCATATTTTGCTATTGTATTACTGCCAGCCGCATTATTTGCCGTCAAGGTAATGGTATATTTTCCTGTTTTATTGTAAGTATGTACAGGATTTTGTTCTGTTGAGTTTGTCCCGTCCCCAAAGTACCATTTCCATCCTGTTGCGTTTTTAGAAGAATCTGTAAACTGTATTGATAGGGGAGCATAACCTTCAGTAAGATTAGTACTGAAATTCGCTACAGGTACTACAGGTACTGCAGGTAATGATGTTTCAGGTTTTACTGATGCGGTTATTTCGGCAAACTTTGAATTAGTACCGTTCCCATTGCTTACTGTCAGGTTAACCGTATAGTTTCCTGCTACAGAATAATTATGAATTGGGTTCTGCTCAGTTGAATTAATTCCATCTCCAAAGTCCCAGTTCCACTCAGTTACGTTTGCAGAACTGTCGTTAAACTGAACTGAGAGAGGAATATACCCACTGGTTACATTGCTACTGAAGTTGGCAACCGGGAATGCTGGTTCGGGCTTATCTAAGATTGTTATTATGATAAACTTTGAATCCGTACCATTTCCATTGCTTGTTGTCATGTTAACTGTATAATTCCCTGTTGTGAAGTAAGTATGTGTTGGATTCTGCTGGGTAGAATTGTTTCCGTCTCCAAAGCTCCAGTCCCATCCTGTTGCATTTTGCGAGAGATCCGTAAACTGTACAGAAAGAGGAGCATAGCCTTCTGTAACATTGATACTGAAATTTGCCACCGGGATTACTGGTTCAGGCTTTTCTAATACAGTTACCGTAACCAACTTTGAATCTGTTCCGTTTCCGTTAATTGCTGTCAAGTTAGCCGTATAGTTTCCTGGATTTTCGTACAGATGACTGAAACTCTCATCGTTATAGTCAGCAATTCCATCATTGTCAATATCCCAGTTTCTTTCTGTTGCGTTTCCGGATAGGTCTGTAAACTGAACAAAAAGTGGAGCATAACCGCTGGTTACATTGGTACTGAAGTCCGCTACAGGAAATATCGGGTCAGGCTTTTCTAATACGGTTACTATAATCGACCTTGAATCTGTACCGTTTTCGTTTACTACGGTCAGGCTGACATTATAAGTTCCGGAAACTGCGTAGACATAAAATGGAGTTTCGTCTGTAGAGTTATTTCCATCTCCAAATTCCCAATCTCTCTCTGTTGCATTTATAGACAGGTCTGTGAACTGGACTGAGAGAGGAGCATAACCCTCGGTAACATTAGCGCTGAAATTTGCTTCAGGAATTACTATTGCAGGTTGTTCTAAAGCAGTTATTGTCACCAGCTTTGAATCCGTACCATTTTCATTACTTACTGTCAGGTTTACCGTATAATTTCCTGAACTTGTGTACTTATAAATTGGATCTCTGTCTGTTGAGTCTATTGTTCCGTCGTTTTCAAAGTCCCAGTTTATTTCGGTTGCGTTTTCTGACATGTCTGTAAACTGAACTGATAGAGGAGTGTAACCTTCAGTAATATTGGAACTGAAATTCGCTATTGGAAATATAATTCCAGGTTTTTCTAAAACGGTTATTGTAGCAAATGTTGATTTCGTACCATTTATTGAGGTTAAACTAACATTGTAAGTTCCCGGAATTGTATACAAATGAGTTGGATTTATGTATGTCGAGTCGTCACTTCCATCTCCAAACTCCCATATTAATCCGGTTGTATTTTCCGATTGTGATGTAAACTGGATGTAAAGAGGAGCATAACCACTTACTTTGATATTGAAGTTTGCAACAGGAACTACTGTTGCCGGTTTTTCTAAAACAGTTATAGTGGCAAACTTTGAATCAGTGCCTTTTTCATTTGTTATTGTTAGATTGACATTATACGTCCCAGGAACTGTATACGAATGAGCTGGACTTTTGTTTGTAGAATCATTGCTTCCATCTCCAAATTCCCAGTTCCATCCAGTTGCATATTCAGATAAATCCGTAAACTGCACATCAAAAGGAGCATAGCCTTCAGTAACATTTGTACTGAAATTTGCAACGGGTTTTTTATTTTTAACTGCATCTTCTGAATCGTCATAACCATGGTTATTTGATGCTGCTGATGCCGATAATACGCAAATTAATAGTAATAAAATCAGGGATATTGAACCTATACTTATTGAATTCAAATTTTCCTTGTTTTTCATTGGGTTTCCTCTTCTATCTTTTGTTTATTTTGTGTAATTAAAAAAATTAATATTTAATAACTTACTTAAAATCTTTAAACTTTTCTCTTACTTTTTAGAATAATTATAAGTTATAGATCCAGAGGATTTATTTGAAAAATAAGGCTCGAATGAAGCTCCTACTTAAAAAACTAACATAATTTTCCAGCAAAAAAACAAAAATTGAAGTAAAAAAGCTTGAAATTATTTTTAATCTCAAAAAGTAAATTTCTAAAAATATGTACTCAAAAAAAGCGTTCATAACACTGCTTTTTAATTAATTGAGAAATAATTTGAGTAGTTAGATGTTTCAGTTAGCTTTCGTTTGAAGGTTGCTAAAAGGAGTGCATTAATAAGGGTCTTCCGTTTAAATCGTTCAAAATGAAGATCAGCCTGGTAATTCACGGACCCGAAGTAATAGATTCGGGGGAAGCAGAAAGAGTCCTTGAAAAGCTTTCCTGTATGGGTACAGTAGAGGCCAGACTTGGGGGGACCATGGGAAAAACAGCTGTTCTTGATGCCGTACTTGAGAATATTATAGACATAAGTGGAAACCTGAAGCCTAGTGCCTGCATTGAATCTTTTTTTGAAATTTCTGCCGGCTTTGAGGATTCATATCTTATCTGCCTCTTGAACAGAGGGAAAACGGTTGAAACGGGCAGAATATTTGGAAAAATGGTTGCTGCTCGACTCAAAGATCCAGAGATTGGCCCTCTTATTCAGATCGAGAGCCCGGATTCTCCAGATGGAAAATTGATACCTCTTAACAAAAAGGCTGAAGAGTACCTTGAAAAACTTTCTGAAATCCTTGGAATTTCTACCGAAATTCCTCTACCTCTTCAAAATTCAGTTTCTCAGGATTCAGTTTCCCAAAACTCAATTTTTCAAAATTCGATTTTTGTTGAAAAATGCCCTGATACAGACAAAATCGGCGTTATTCGCAAGCTTTCAGGGGTTTTTCCAGGAGAAAATATTCTGGTAAATGGAATTGTGATCGGAAAAGCCCTGTCCTCCGAAATAAGCATAATTTCCGAAAACGGATTTGTTAGCACAATCGAAGGAGGAGAAATAAAAGAACATGGGCTCGAAAAACTGCATAACTATGAAAAAAGAGATCCTGTTGACCTCGCAAAGGCATGGGTAAAAAGTGGAAACCTTAGGAGAAGCGATCTTATTCCCCTGCAGATCCGAAAGCAAAATACAAAGGTCATAAGTTCAAATTCTTTTTGCAAGCCCAGAACAGGAAAAATAGTGCTTATAGACCATGCTGCAGAACGTACGTTTGAACTCGCTGCAGGAGCTGAACTTGCAGTTACCATAGGAGACGATACTACAGCCATAGCAGGCGATATCCTCTACAGGCTCGGGATCCCTATACTGGGGATCACAGACGGAGACTGCGACAACCTCGCCTTCCAGACTGAAATATTCCCTGGCTCGATTGTGCTCAGGTTGGCGGCAGGAAACGACGACATCTTTGGAAAAAAACTGAAAAAAGAATTATTCAGGGGAGAAGCTTCTACTTATTCAGGCAACGTTATCTCTTTTAAGGAAGATATATTGAATCTTGCAGAACCTTTAATTGAAGCTATTTTTAAGTATTGAAATAACTATTCCACTGAAAAGGTCATTATTCTCATTAAAATGGATTAATTAAGAGCAGATAGAGACCAATTTTAAAATAAAGTCAAAATAGACATTATTTACCATCATACTCCTTTTTAGTAATTTATTTATATCTTCGATATTAATACTATAATATGTCATCGTTGGTTGGGGATGCTGAATCTATTAGCCGGCAAATTCCTGCGGATGTAGCGTTTGAATATTCCATAATCCTAATGATCATTGGCTTAGTGCTGCTTTTCCTTTTGATCCTGACTCTACGTCATGATGTTCGGAGTAAAACGAATATCTAAAAGTTTTTCATTTCCGCAGGTTTTTCAGGTTATAATTCTCAATTGCCTATTCTCGATATTCGAAGATATGGATATGAATTTTTATCCACACTGAATTTTTATCCACACTTTGATAGATCGGTTGATCAGTCGAATCTAAATTAAAGATCAGGTGATCAGTCGAATCTCAATTAATTCTCCTCTATCCTGAGCTTCAATGATATCAGATGCAAGGTCCGAGTTTACTCTGAGTTTTACTTCTCCGTGTCGGCTTACAGTTGCACTGAAAAGATATTCATCTTCAATGAAGATCTCCACGTCCTTTCCTGAAAATTCTGGAGCTCCTATAATAAGATGTTTTTTATTTATTTCAATAAGAGGATGTCCGGAAGAGGCAGTAACTTCCGGTTCAAACTCAGAAGGCCTGGTTTTTTGCGGAGAGGCCCTACTTTCGGCTCCATACTTGCGACCCTTTGCAGCCCTTGGAGCTTCTTCTTCAATCTCCCTGACATCTATATGCATTCCCAGAGTGTTTTCGATCCTGTCGATAACGTTTCCACCCTTGCCGATGACTTTTCGCATTTCGTCTTTCCGGACTTTTACAATCGTACTGTCATCAGATGTTAATTCAACCTCAACAGGGCCTGATGCATACCTGCCAATAACGCTTCGGATTTCTTCTTCGGCAAGCCTCCACGCAGGTTTCCTTCCCTCCCGTGAAGCCCCTATTGGCATAACCACAACCTGCTCTCCATAGGTGTAGATCTCATATTCGAGTTTGCCGGTCTCAAAATCCGCAATAGTAATCACAGGTCTTGCAAGATCCTGTTCAGTCATTCCATGAGGAACTTTTACCGTAAATGCAAGCACCAGAACCTTTGCAACTTCCCCTTTGTCAATGAAAATGACAGTATCCACCACCTGGGGAATCACACCCAGTTCAACTCTCCCTATCAGGCGCTGGATAGCATCTACTGCTCTTGTTGCATGCACTACACCTATCATTCCCACTCCCGCCAGGCGCATATCTGCGAAAATAAGGAAATCGCTGGTTTTTCGGACTTCATCATAAATAGTATAATCAGGCCTGACAAGAAGCAAAAGATCTGCTGTGTCTTCCATTCTGCCATTAAGGGGAGAATACTGGGTAATCTCAGGAGGGACCTGCAGGTCTCTTGGGGATTCCATGGTTTTGACAACCTGTCCGTGGTCATTAAGGTAACGTGCAACTCCGGCAGCAAAGGTAGATTTTCCAGCTCCCGGAGGTCCTGCAATAAGAATACCACGCTGGCTTACGATACGTTCTTTCAATTTGTCATTGAGACGATAATGCTCAAGATCCACAACTACGGTTGGCCTGACAGCTGTAATTTCCATATCATCGGAAAAAGGAGGGTGAGCAATTGCAATTCTCATATTCCGAATTTGCAGGACAGTAGCTCCACTTGAAGACATCTCAATGAAAGATTCGGGATCCAGCCTTGCCCTCTCAATAAGTTCTCTGAAGATACTGGAAAGTTCCGAAGAAGTAGCAGGCTCTTTACGAATACTCACATAACGCACATCCCCTACAGGCCCCTTTTTGGCCATAGGTTGTACATTATTTTTGAGATGTACGGACATTGTATCATCAGTAAAAAAATGCTCTATTTTGAGAGATCTAAATTCCGAAGGATCCAGAACTTTGGGATAAATATACTCGACCTCGAGTCCTTTTGCTTTGGCTATGAGAGACTGGACTCTATCTTCACTTAAAAATAGCCCGCCGACCTCAATAGCTGTACTCCGAATAAGAGCATCTACTCTGCCTTCTTTAGAGAATTTAATCTCTTCAAGAGTAGGCTGAACCCCGCTGAATCTGAGTTGAATTTCCCCCCTGTCTGCCAATTTGCGAAGTTCCGAAAGCTCCTCAAGCCCTTTGAAACCTATTTCTCTGCCCCTGTTTGCCTGGGCTTCAAGTTCCGAGACTACAGCTTCGGGAATAATAACCTCAGCTCTCCCGAATTCACCGTTTTTGATTCGGGACGAAAGCCTCCCATCAATAATCACGCTCGTATCCGGGACGATCCTCCATATCCGTTTCTCTTCAACCATATAAGGGGATATAGAGCCAGAAAGTATATAATATAACTCTTCAATTACCCAATAGTGTATATACATCTCACTTTGCAATACAATTTGGTGACAAAAAGATGCAAAAAAGTGAGTTGCTATCCAGCCCACTTGAAATCAGTTTATTGGTATCGATTTTTGCTTGACAGATATGTATGATTACTAAAATATTTTCAAGATCATTAAAATTTTCAAAATAATATATTTTTTTAATTATATTGGAATTTTAAATCAGAAACAATCTTTCGTATCGGTCATGATATATATAATCATACTCTTATATATGTTCAGATTAAGAGTAATAGGGTTTCCTCTTAATCATTGGGTTGGATCGCAGGTAGGGTTTGAGAATAGGGACTCAAATTCCTACCATCTACTTCTTAGCTGATTTTAAGATCTGTTGTTTATTTCTATTCCATTCATGACCTAATATTTTGAATTCTTCTCAATTTTACATACCACAAGTTTGCAAATATTGTCGTATTGCGCTTTAGGCTCTCAACTAGAATTTAAAACAGCTGTGTATGGGATGTGTCATATTTTAAGACTACTTTTGGTAGTGGTATCGGCGAGAAAGAAGTACTGGACAGTTCATAAGCAAAGAGTTAAGATGCCTTCCCGGATTGCACAGAGCAGAAAAACAGTCAACAAAACGCTTGAAGAGGGACAACCGTGTTCTTTACCAAATGTGAATACGCTTCAAAATGTGCCGCTTATCGAGATAATTCATACACCTGCACAAAAGATTTGGATAAATCATACTGCGGGATTTATAAACAGTTTATACAAGGGATTATAAAAGAGCATATAGAGGAATAAGGTAGATTATTTACACTGAAAGGCAGAGGAAGCAAAAGCCAGAAAAAATAGATAGTGCAATCAGCGCGTCTCAAATAATTATTACTTTTTGAAGTCAAAATTACAACGGCCAACTCTTCACAATTAATTGGGTAAAACAGATTAGTGAAAAGTATCCATTCTCATAATGCCTTTGTGGGAAAGTTATCCTGATGGGAGAAATAAGGTCAAAAATTACCTGGAGATAAATATGGAAAGGTATTAATTAGAGAAGTATAAGTAATAATATATGGGCCATATAATTATTGTAAGCCCTATTATAGAGCTGTGAGGTAATAATGATGTGTAGCGTTGGAGACTCTTTTGATATCGATATGGAAGGGAAGTTGCCGGTTAAACATTATGTATGCAAAAACTGTGGAAATAAATTCAAAGGAATTGGCAAGAATGTAAAGTGTCCTTCCTGTCAGTCTAAAAATGTAGAAGAATCCAAATAATCAACTGGATTTTATAAGATACTTATTTTTAACATGAAAAAACCAGTCTATTCTAAAGACATTTCACTGAAGGAAAGTGAAATACTTTTTCTGCGCGGGAAGGCAGGAACAGTGGCTATTGTGAAAGCAGGTCCGCGTGGACAGTTCTTTCTGGAAACTGAAACTGAAGAGATTGTACTCGGACTGGAACCCCATGATCTTATCGTTGCTTCTGCGCTTTCGGTGGATGAGAGAACTGAAAAAGGACTTAAATGCGTTCTCTTCATGGTTCGGGAAATCAGATCACCATTAATAGTTCTTCCAAAGAACCATCCTGCATCACCAAGGCTTCCAATCGTAGTGTCAGCTGGAAAAAAGACTGTTCTAAACTGCAATATCACTCCAGGCACCCACCCGAATCAAGATGTACTATGCGGTTCAAATGAATTTGATAATCTGGAGATAACAGGAACACTGGAGGGTGTACAAATTAAAAATATGCCACAATGTGATGTATTGAAGGTTAACTTTGAGATATGACCAATGTATCTCTTAGAAACAAAAGAGAAGCTGACTTGCCACCCCAATAAAAAAATGGTAAAAATAATTTTACTATACTGAATATTTGTTTTCGTGACTAATTTTGTTGTTAATCGAAGTAAGGTCCAATCTAAGCAAATCTGAAAATTGTATTAGTTATCCCAGGTTTAGTAGACATCATCCGGTTCGAAAACCCTCTCTCCCACAACCTCTCCGTCAAGATTTCGGTAAAAACATGATCTATACCCCATATGACAGGCTCCTCCGACTTGTTCTACCAGCAGAAGAAGAGAATCCATATCACAGTCAATCCTGATTTCTTTTACTTTTTGCAAATGACCTGATGTTTCCCCTTTTTTCCAGAGACTTTGTCGACTTCGGCTCCAGAAATGAGCAATTCCGGACTCTACAGTTTTTTCAAGAGCTTCGCGATTCATATAGGCACACATCAGTACCTCTTTGCTTCTCTGGTCCTGAACGACAGCAAGAATAAGCCCGTTTTCGTATTTTAGACGATTAAAATCAATCATGGGAGGTAGATTGACAAACTAGTATAAAAAAGAGAGGGAACGGGATAAAAGCTACAGAACAAATATTTAATTCAAGGCTTGGTTCCAAGCACATCCTCTACATATGCCCTGAGAATTTCCGCAACACTCCAGGCCTGGGAAATGCAGCCTCCTGGAGAATAAGGATAGTTCCCATCAAATACTTCGGAAATAGTACCAATACCTGCAGTTTCAAGATGCTTATCAAAGCCCTGGAGAAGGGCCCTCATGTCTTCAAGACTCTTTTTCGAATAATTGTTAACTTTCCTGTAAGCTTTTACATATGCCCCAAGAAGCCAGGGCCAGACAGTCCCGTTGTGATAAGCTAAATCTCTGGCTTTAGGATCTCCCTGATACTGTCCTATATAAGAGGGATGATCACATGAGAGAGTCCTGAGCCCAAAGGGTGTGAGAAGATCTTTTTCAACTCTATCGACAATAGCTTTTTCTTTCTCAGGAGAAAGCATAGTATAAGGAAGTGCTACTGCAAAGATTTGATTAGGGCGGATTGCAGGATCTTTAATCAAGTTTCCTGCTTTATCTTGAGATACCAGATCAAAGAGGCAGTTAGTCTCAGAGTTCCAGAAAACATTCTCAAAATTTAAGGCAACGCTGGTTGCAAGGGTCTCATATGAAGAAATGTCTTTGCCGAGAAGAATTCCCAAATTGGAGGCAGTTTTCAGGGCATTATACCAGAGAGCATTTATCTCACAGGCTTTACCTGCTCTTGGAGTAACCGCCAAATCCCCGATTTTAGCATCCATCCAGGTTAGTTGAGGTCCCTGCTGAATAAGACAGTCAGAGTCCATTCCTATTCCAAAATCTGCGCCTTCATGATAATTATCTATGATACTATCTATGGTATCCCAGATATCCGAGAGAAACAGTAAATCTTTTGTATATGCGAAATAACGGCCAGCAGCATGAATAAACCATAGGGAAGCGTCCGCTGTATTGTAAATTGGATCCCCTCCTAGAGACAGGAAAGCATTTGGGATTAAACCTTTCCTGCAGTGCCTGGCAAAATTTTTGAGAATATACTTAGCCTCCTCAAAGCGACGGGGGATTAAAAGCAGACCAGGCAGAGAAATCATTGTGTCCCGCCCCCAGTCAGCAAACCAGTGGTATCCCGCAATCACAGTAGTGTCATCTGAAGCGGGGTTTTTTATAATAAAAGTGTCAGTTGCCCTGAGGAGTTTAAGGGCGAAGGGCTCAGTAAGTCTTGAATTAAAAGCTAGAAGATTCTGCCGATATACTTCCTTGGTATAGAGTTCATCAACTCTTTCAAAATTGAAAGAAGAGATATTTTCAGTTGAAGCAGCAATAAAGAAACGGGAAGTTCCCAATTTGAGTTTACTTTCGAAATAACCGGAATTAAAATTATCTTCCTGGAAATCCAGCCCTCTTTTCTTTTCGGCATCATACTCAAAATTGTAGTACCACATAGGATCAGGGTGGTACTGGAGATTGGATGAGAGCGAGAAACTAAAACCGTTAGAACTTTCCAGATCTGTCCCCACAGGATTAGCTTTCTGGGAAAAGGAAAGGTCTGTAGAATGAGTAGTAAAATGGAAATCTCTTGAGTTTATCATAGGAAAAATTCTCAACGTGGCTCCTTCTTTTCTGGATTTGATATCGTATAATATACAGGTTGTGTTACTGTTATGGATCATGAAGATCTTTTTTTTTACAGTAAAATCCCCGGTTTGATAAACCCAGAGGGGAAAAGGGGCAAGAATGAATTTGGTAAGGTAATTGAAGCCCGAAGGATAAACAGTTCCAGGATATTTATGAGTTGCAAGTCGATAGGTCTCCTGATTGATAGAAATTTCCTCATCAAGAGAAGAGAGGAGTAAAACTCTTCCTGGTGAACTTTTGGGAGCTGCTACAAGTAATCCGTGATAGGTCCTTGTTCCGGCCCCTATGAGTGTAGAGGAGGCATATCCTCCAAGTCCGTTTGCTATGACCCACTCTTTCTTTATCCCATCTTCGTATGTTGAAAAAGCTTCTGCTCCAAGCCTGATCCCACTCATATTACATGATTAGAACTGATTTCTTAAATAGTTGTATGCTTGGAAAAAAGAGTTAAAAACGGCATAAAACGAGCAAAAAATCTCTGAGTAAAAATGTTGCAAAATCATTATATTTCAAGTGTGAATATTGACTAAATATTTATATTACCGCTAGAACTGTAGAAAAAGAGAACGAGGACGATTAGTACAATTTAGGACAAACAAAATACAAATGTTTCCTATCCGGACAGTACATATCAAGTTCTATTTTTATCTGCTGCACTAGGTCACAGCAGTAAGCAGCTTCAATCCCGTAGTATTTTGTCAGGATCTTGCAGAGTTCTTTTACTTCTATGCCGTCAGTCAAATGTTGGTGCATGGAATGCAATATCCCTTACCAGCTCTTCTTCAGGACCGAATCCTTAACTTCTGTACTCGACTGTATACCTAGCTTCACTATCCAGGTCAGGAAGATTGGTGGTCTTAAGGCAGTGCAGCGAGACCGAGTAATATGCTGGTTTTTTACATTTAGGGCAAACTGTTTTTATGTACACTTTCCCCCACTACTAAAAAACGAACAGATTATTTGAATAATAAGAATAGTTAGTCGGTCAAGTTATTTTGTAGATTTATTCATCTATTAAAATTCAAGTAAGCCGTATAATACTATTCCTATTATTGGTCATGTGAAGTTTCGATTGTCGGGGATACTTCTCACAAATTTTGGCAAAATCAGGTTCAATAGAAAGAATATAGTAAAGACAAAATAGAAACTTGAAAAAAAGCCTAGAGAAGGAATAACTTTAATTAAGCTAAAGAGATAAAATTAAAATATGAGTGACAATACAACAAAAAAGCTGTAGAATATTCTTGGACGAAACTGGGTATTTATACAAGCCTGAAAAGCAAAAAAAGATATGTCAAATCTGAAATGACTGGAAATATATCAGCTTTTCAGATTTGATAACTAATTTCTTTTCTAATTATTTATTTTTTTTGTTTCCTTTTACAAACAAATACAGCAAACATGCCTCTATCCCATAAATCATTTCAAATCCGGGACTTTTTTTGCTTGTTTCTTTATTTATATCTGTGTTTTCCTTATTCTCTGTTTGTGGTTCATTTGTAACTTCATTTTGGGTAGTTTCTTCTACATCTTTTGTGTCAGATTCAGGTTTTATTTCAGTACCATTTTCTTTTGAAGTTTCGTTCCCTTCATCGACTTTGGAAGTATTAGAAACTACACGGGCACTACCAATACCTCCACCGCTTTTGTGACCGCTTCCAGAACTGCCGGAGTTGCTGTTATCATCACTGTTATTATCTTCGGTATTATCTTCGGTATTATTATCAGTTGTGTTATTAGATTCAGAATCTGTACCCTCTGCTACGGTCTTGGCGGTGATTAGTGGCACTTCTATGCTACTGGTAGCATTTGGAAACTCGTTACAGCTCACAGTTGCAGTGTTATCAATATATCCGTCACCGCTAATATTCAGGTCTTCCTGAGTTAAAGTATAATTTCCTGTATAAGTCCAGAGTTCACCAACTTCGAGAACTCCATCAGTAGACTTGTATTCAACAGGGCCGACCAGGGAAATCATTGGGTCGTCTACTGAAACACCAGTAAGGTCCACTTTTCCGTCATTCTTTACCGCAATCTGGTATTCGATTATATCTCCTGCTTCGTTAGCGATATTATCTCCAGTATTGTCGACTCCGATAGCTGACTTGTAGATGCGCAGATATGCATCCTGAGATATTGGCTGACTTATACTGGCAGTTCTATTTGGAAGTTCACTACAACTTACGGTTGCAGTGTTATCGATATCTCCGTCTCCACCGCCATTATTATTTAGATCTGCCTGAATGACTGTGTAGTTTCCATAGAATTTCCAGATTTCTCCAGGATTTAAAATTCCAGGGTTAACATCATCGCCAGTTGGGCCATTAAGTGTAGTCAGAGTATCATTGACTGAAACATTGGTAAGATCAATATTTCCTTCATTCTTAATCACAATTCTATATCGAATAATATCTCCGGCATCGTCAACAATACAGTCTCCGCCGTTATCGACTTCGATTACAGATTTGTAGAAGGAATAAGCGGGATTCCTGTAGATATGGATTCCTCTACTCTCATTGCCAGTTTCATTACCAGTTTCATTGTCGCTTTCATTTCCATATATGATAGTGCTGTCATTAATCGGTTCAGTCTGATCAGAGTCAAAAGTTACTGTGCTGTTAAGGAAACCGTCTCCATCACCATTATTGTTCAGGTCTTCCTGGGTGACAGTATAATTTCCAAGGTAAATCCAGGTCTCTCCAACTCCAAGAATACTATCGGCAGGCTGCAAAGCTTGGAACTTTTGCATGGATTGAGAAAGGCCAAAGAGATTCCTTTCCTCATAGGGTCCTGTAAAGTTAATCAGGGAATCATGAACACTTATGTTTGTAAGATCAGTGTTTCCTGTATTTGTTACGTTTAGCTGGAACTGGACAACATCACCTGCAGAGCTTATATTGCCTTCAGGACCTTGTCCAGCAACATCAATTACCATTTTATCAATGTCGCAACCAGAGATATATTCTATTGGAACTTCAGCACTGTCATTTTGCAGGTTAAGCTCAACACAGTCAACAGTTGCCGTATTGTTGATAAAACCGTCTCCATCACCATTGTCATTCAGGTCTGCCTGATTGACAGTGTAATTTCCATAGTAAGTCCAGATTTCTCCTACTCCAAGAATATCGTCGGAAGTTAGTGATTCGGTAGGTTCTGTAAGGTTTATCAGAGGATCATCAACGCTTACATTAGTAAGGTCAATGTTTCCAGTATTATTAACACTAATCTGGTAGCTAATGAGATCTCCAGCTTTTGTTACATTTGCTGAAGATCCGTTTCCAGAAACATCCACCACTGACTTTTCGATAGTGTAAGCAGGATTCTGGATAACAGGCACATTAGCACTATCATTCTTCAATCCAAATTCATCCGTATAGACAGTTACTGTATTATTGATGAAACCGTCTCCTCCACCGTTATTATTCAGGTCCTCCTGGGTAACTGTATAGTTACCATTAAAGGTCCAGATTTCCCCTACTTCAAGAATCTGATCGTTGTTTTTTGACTCTATAGGAAGGGAGGTAAGGTTGAACAGAGAATCATTAATGGATGCATTATTAATGTTATAGAGTGAAAAATCAACATTTCCGTCGTTTATCACATTAATCTGGTAACTGATTACATCTCCTGCAGAACTTACATTTGCTTCGGAGCCCTTCCCAGCAACATCCGTAACAGTCTTGTTGACACTATAAACCAGATTCTGTTCTATCGGAACTTCAGCACTGTCATTTTGTGAATCAAGCTCATCACAGTCAACAGTTGCTGTGTTGTTGATGAAACCGTCACCATCACCATTATTATTCAGGTCAGTCTGAGTGACGGTGTAATTTCCTAAGTAAGTCCAGTTTTCTCCTACTCCAAGAATACCATCTTCAGTAAGGGACTCTACAGGAGCTTCAAGAATAATTAGAGGATCATCGGCACTTACATTCATAAGGTCAATGTTTCCGTCGTTTATCACATTAACCTGGTAACTGATAACATCTCCAGCTTTTGTTATATTAGCCAAAGATCCGTTGCCAGCAACATCAGTAGCTGTTTTTTCAATTGTGTAAGCAGGACTCTGTTCTATTGGAACTCCAACACTGTCATTTTGTGGATCAAGCTCATCACAGTCAACAGTTGCTGTGTTATTGATAAAACCGTCTCCATCGCCATTGTTATTCAGGTCATCCTGAGTGATGGCATAGTTTCCAATGCAAGTCCAGGTTTCTCCTACTTCAAGAATTCCATCAGTAGTCAGGGACTCTTGAGGGGGTTCAAACATAAAAAGAGGATCATTAACAATTACATTGGTAAGGTCAATGTTTCCTGTATTGTTAATTTCAACCTGGTAGCTGATCAGGTCTCCTTCAGTAGTTGCATTTGCTTCAGCTCCTCTATCACCAACATCAAAAACTGTTTTGTCAATTGTATATGAGGGATTTTGTTCTATTGGAACTCCAACGCTATCATTTTGTGAATCAAGTTCATCACAGTCAACAGTTGCAGTGTTGTTGATAGAACCATTTCCATCACCATTGTTATTCAGGTCAGCCTGAGTGACGGTGTAATTTCCTAAGTAAGTCCAGATTTCTCCTACTCCAAGAATTTCATCAGTAGTCAGGGACTCTATAGGAGCTTCAAGAGTAATAAGAAGATCATCAACGTTTACATTAGTAAGGTCAACATTTCCATCATTTGTCACGTTAATCTGATAGCTGATGACATCTCCAGATTTTGTTACATTGGCTGAAGATCCGTTTCCAGCAACATCTATAACGATTTTATCAATTGTGTAACCAGGATTTTGTTCAATTGCAACTTCAGCACTATTTGATTGTAGATCAAGTTCATCACAGTCCACAGTTGCTGTGTTGTTGATGAAACCATCTCCATTACCATTACTGGTGATATCAGCTTGAGTTACAGTGTAAGTCCCGGTATAGGTCCAGTTCTCGCCTACATTCAAAACTTCGGGAGAGAAATCGTCGCCTGATGGACCAGTAAGGCTGCCAAGAAGAGGATCAGTAACATCTATACTTGTCAGATTAATGTTTCCGGTATTATTGACGTCAATCTGATAGCTGATAACATCTCCTGAGGCAGTTACATTGACTGAAGATCCTTTTCCGGCAACATCTGTAACAGTTTTGTCAATGGTGTAAGCAGGGTCATATTCCAAAACAGTTATGTCGGCAAAGGAGGAGTTAGTACCGTTCTCATTGCTTGCTGTCAGATTTACAGTATAGTTTCCAACTGAAGAGTAAATATGAGTTGGATTCTGCTCGATTGAAGTATTTTCATCTCCAAAATCCCATGTCCATCCAGTTGCATTTTCAGAATTGTCAGTAAACTGAACAGACAGAGGAGCATATCCTTCTGTGACATTGCTACTGAAATTAGCTACCGGAAGTACCAACTTTGGACCAATGAACTGCCCAAAAGCAATAGGAGAATTCCCTACGTCCACGCTGGCTGTAACAGTATTTGTTGCTGTGTCAATTACAGAGACAGCGCTACTGCCCATGTTAGCCACATATACCTTTGTTCCATCCAGAGTGACTGAAACTCCGAAAGGAGAAGAGCCTACGTCTACAGCACCCGAAACAGTGTTTGTTGCTGTATCAATTACAGAGACGCTGTTGGTGCCCATGTTAGCCGCATAAACCTTTGTTCCTGTAGGGTTGAGTATAACTCCTGCAGGACCAAGTCCTATATTAACTGTGGCTATAACAGTATCTGTAGATGTGTCAATCACAGAAACATTATTGCTACCCTGGTTTGTCACATATACCCTTTTTCCTGTTGGGCTGACTGTAATCCCGGTGGGTATGTTTCCTACAGACACATTAGCTACAACAGTACTATTTGCTGTGTCAATTACAGAGATATTTCCGTTTTCTTGCGTCACATATACTTTTGTGCCCGCAGGATTGACTGCAATTCCAGCAGGTATGCTTTCTACATCCACACTGGCTGTAACAGTATCTGTAGCTGTATCAATCACAGAGACATTATAGCTACCCTGGTTCGTCACATATACCTTTGTTCCATTCAGATTGGCTGCAATTCCAAAAGGATTGTTTCCTACAGGTATTGTGGCTGTAACGGTATTTGTTGCGATGTCAATTACAGAAACAGTATGGCCTTGATCGTTCACCACGTATACCTTTCCATCCAGAGTGGCCGCAACTCCCCATGGACCGTTTCCTACATTCACAGTAGCTTTAACGGTATTGTCCGTAGTGTCAATTACAGAAACAGTGTTACTGGCGGAATTCGAAATGTACGCATATGATTGATAAGCCACCGGTTGCTCTAAAACAGTTATGTCAGTAAACTCTGAATTCGTACCGTTTTCATTGCTTACTGTCAAATTTACAGCATAGTCCCCCACTGCAGAGTAGATATGAGTCGGATTCTGCTCTGTTGAAGTATTTCCATCTCCAAAATCCCAGGTCCAACCAGTTGAGTTTTCAGAACTATCTGTAAACTGGACTGATAGAGGAGCATAGCCACTGGTCACGTTATTGTTGAAGTTTGCAACAGGAAGTACTGGTGGTTCTGAAACAGTTATGTTGGCAAAGGTAGAGTTTGTACCATTTAGGTTGCTTGCGGTAAGACTAACATTGTAGTTTCCTGGTGCGGAAAAAATATGCGCTGGATTCTTATTGGTTGAAGTATTTCCATCTCCAAAGTCCCAGGTCCAGCCAGTTGCATTCTCCGAACTGTCGGTGAACTGCACTGACAGAGGTGCATGCCCACTGGTAACGTTGCTACTGAAGTTTGCAACAGGAAATACCGGGTCTATTTTAGCAAATTTCTGAATGCAATCATTATCCGAATCAGCAACATAAACACTACCTGAAGAGTCGACTGCAATACCTTGAGGATTAGAAAATTCTCCATAGCCAGTTCCGTAATAACCCCATGTGGTTATGAACATGCCACTGTTGTCAAATTTCTGAACACGGTTATTAGAGGTATCAACAATGTAGACATTATTTAATGAGTCAAAAGCAATGCCCGTAGGAACACTAAATTCTCCCCAGCCAGTTCCAGAAGAACCCCATGTGTACAGAAATATACCATTGCTGCCAAACATTTGAATGCGATTATTGCCCGTATCGGCAACATAAGCAGTACCTATAGAGTCGATTGCAATACCTTGTGGATTAAGAAATTCTCCATTACCAGTTCCAGAAGAACCCCATGTGGATATGAAGTTTCCACTACTGTCAAATCTCTGAATGCGATCATTTCCTGTATCAGCAACATAAATATCGCCTAAAAAGGGGTCGACTGCAATACCTTGTGGATTAGAAAATTCTCCATTGCCTGTCCCAGAAGAACCCCACTGGATTAAAAAGTTGCCATTGCTATCAAACTTCTGAATGCGATTATTGGACGTATCGGCAATATAAACATTATCTGAAGAGTCGACTGCAATACCTTGTGGATTAGAAAATTCTCCATCGCCGCTTCCTTCGGAACCCCATGAGGATAGGTATCCACCATCACTGTCGAATTTTTGAATGCGATGATTTTCTGTATCAGCAACATAAACATTACCCGAAGAGTCTACAGCAACACCTTGTGGAGAATTAAATTGAGTTAGTTCGCTTCCAGGAAAACCCCATGTATTCACAGCTTGATAATCTTCAGCATGTGTAACAGAAGCGCTCATCAATAAAAGAAAAAATATAATAGAACATAAAAACAGTTTATTGGAGATATTAACACGTTGATATCCCATATTAAAGCGCTCCACGTTTTTCTGAATGTGTTATTGTTTTTCTCATTAGAAATCCTCTTAAATTTCATATAAAATATTTATATTGTCTTTTGACCAATAAAAGTTTATTAAAGCAGTTTTTCGGTTTTCATCCATATTCAATAATACCTTAAAAGAGAGACTGTCAAAAAAACAATAAAATATACAAATAAATAGTTAATAAACTTTTTGTAAAAATTCGAATATTTAACAATCTGAATAGTTAGTACCCATGCTTTTTAGTTTAAGCAGGAGAGAACTCTGACAATATTACAGAAAAGAAATTCATGCCTCTATTTGTTTTACTTTAATAAGTCCCTTGATGCATATATAAAAATAGTTATATAGAATTTGATTTCTTTTTCCAAAAATGGTTCAAAATTTTTGAGAACTAATAAATGATAAGAATGATTTATTCCATTTATTTTATGCAAACATGATTATTATATTAATGTAATAAAAACAACGATATTAGCTGTGCGTCTTTTTTTGAGAATCAGCCTTTTACTTATGATTTTCAGTAACTGGCACAACTAACTTACACTTTTAAGGAAAGTAAAGGGGGAAAACAAATGAAAAGTAAGGAAAAGATGTACTTAGGAGCTTTGAAGTCAATCGTTATAATTTCGTTTTTAATTCTTATTTCATTTGTAACATCAGCATCTGATGGACAAAATGTTTCGAATATAGCACCAAATACAGGTAGCAATAACATATCTGGAACTGGTCCCGTAACTAACACTGTTGCATCCACGATTAATGTAGGGGTATATCCGTACGGAATTGTAGTCAGCCCAGATGGAAAAAAAGCATATGTGACAAACGGCGGTAGCAATACTATCTCTATAATAGATACAGTAACAAACACTGTCATGGCTACAGTAAACGCAGAATCTGCTCCTGGTGGAGTTGCTATCACCCCGGATGGAAAAAAGGCATATGTGGCGAACTATAACAGCAGTAGTATCTCTGTAATTGACACAGCCACAAGTACGGTCATATCCACGATAATTGTAGGAAGTAATCCTTACGGAATTGCAGTCAGCCCAGATGGAAAAAAAGCATATGTGACTAATGGAGGTAGCGACACTGTCTCTGTAATTGACACAGCAACAGACACTGTCATATCCACGATATTTGTAGGAAGCAATCCTTGGGGTGTTGCAATCAATCCTGCTGGAACAAATGTATATATGGCGAGCTATAACAGCAGCAGTGTCTCTATAATTGACACAGCAACAAACAATGTTATATACACCTTGCCTGTTGCATCCGGCCCTGTGGGAGTAGCCGTAAATCCAACAGGAATAAACGTATATGTGACGAGCTATAACAGCAACAGTGTCTCTGTAATTGACACGGCAACAAACACTGTTACAGATACTATCACTGTAGGATCCGGTCCTTTGGGGATTGCAGTAAACCCAATGGGAACAACTGTATATGTGACGAACTATAACGGAAGTAGTGTCTCTGTAATTGACACGACAACAAACACTGTTACAGATACTATTACTGTGGGTACCGGTCCTTTGGGAGTTGCAGTGAATCCGATGGGAACAAACGTATATGTGACAAGCAGCGGCAGCAACACTGTCTCTGCAATTAGCACGGTTAGAGCAACACCAGGCACAGGAACTCTAGGTACTGGAACTCTAGGTACTGGAACTCCAGGTACAGGAACAACAGAAAATCCAGAAATATACTGCCTGCTGCGTAAGCCACAATATATATCTGATCCCTGCCCATGCTTCCAGTTCTACCTCGCAAAAACCATAGGTGATGCGACTAGAGCGGCCACTGATGGAGTCAACTGCTCTGTTACTGCTCTCGGTGCTCGTGAAGGCTGGGAGGTTGATCCCACATTCGATGAACTCCTTACTTGGACAGGAGGAGATGAGGCAATGGCAATAGTTAGCCCTTATTTTAGCGATTTTTATGGTTGCAATGCTTGCAGGAGCGGAACCGGCAATGGAACTGTTACCGGCAATGGAACTGTTACTAACGGAACTGCACCTGAATCTTGGTTTGTATTTCTTGCAAACGATGCTATGTTCGTTGATCAAGAATCTGTCCTTAAGTCCAGGAGATTGTGTGATATCAGCGGATGGGGACTAGATTGTTCTAAGACAGTGGGAGCTTCTGTACAACTAATTAAGGTCAAAGGTCCATTCAATAGCTTCGAAGAGGCAAAGAAAGCATATTGCGAAGATATCGTTTCGGGGACTGTTCATGCAATTCCCCTCACTTCCGGAAGTAAGGCAAAGTTTAACTTTGATGGTCAGGAACATTGGATAGAAACTGCTCCTAGCTGCTGAACAAACAGTCAAAGATCTGTATATTCGGATAATATAAGGGAGACAAACAATGGAGGAGACCTTGTAGAATCAAATGTTAGGTCTGTTGATCCAACATCCCTTTCAAAAAAAACACACGCAAGCAAGGGAAAAGCTCCAAGGGTCAAACCTGTTAGAGGCTGTCTTAAAATTCAAACCATTTCTACAATTGAATAATTGGCACGTAATTTCAAATTCAGATTGCAAATTTATTATATTAGACTTATTTGCAATATTTATGAAATCAAATGCATTAGACATCGTGGTTGAAATTTACACTTTAGGCATTTAACGGCTTCATGTGCTGATCTTAAGTTCAAATGCATGATTCCTGTCCAATTGTAGAATCAATTTTAATTTTAAGACACGCTCTTAGCTCACTCTACTAACAAGGAAGAACACATCATCTGGGCTTCTATCCATATCTTGAGGATCGACAGTATGACTGGGTTCTTTTAGAAGGAGAAAGCCCGGATAGAATTGATGCATTAGTTTGGGCCCTAACTGAACCTCGGAGCGGCACACAACACACAGGCGATCTTAACCTTTCAGCAATGATAAGATCAGAAGAAGATAAATTAAACGTCCCAAAGAATGATTGTATACTGTAATTTCATCCAAGAACCAGCAAATCAAAGTTGCATGGAGAACCCCGCAGAAAATACGGGGTACTCAATTAAATAAAGTGACTTATTCTGTCAGAATCGAAATATTCTTTTTGTTCCCTTTGTATATATTCCCTATCAAAGAATCTGGAACACCATAACACTGGACGCCAATTTTACAAGAGGAAAATGTATTCTTTGTACATGACGTACAGGTAGAACTGTCACCAAGAATAAGCCCTATTTTAGATTTATAAAATGTATTCCCCTTTATGATATTACCTTGGGATTCATACAGGTCAATGCCAACATAATCATAATTCCCTGAGAATTTATTATTCATAACAATATTTCCAGAACAGGGAAAGCCCGTAAACTCAATACCACAATTATAAAAATAGTTGTTTCTTATTGTGTTAGACCCTGGCATTCCATAATCATAACTGACACCATATTTTGTGATTTTGAATCCGTTGATGTCACCCGAGCCAGCTTTACTGTCAGCACTTCCTGAGAATCTGAATCCGTATACAGTCGGATACTTGTATGTATTGCCTATTTTTTGACCTTGAAATATCAGATCTTTATCATTTAAAAGAACCTTCTCTTTGTAAGTCCCTGCTGCTACATATATTGTATCGCCGCTTTTTGCTGCATTTACAGCCTTTTGAATGGTCTTGTATTGAGATGGTACATTTATTGTCGCTGCACTTGCTAGGCTTGCTAGAAGAACTAACGAAAGAACTAAGATTATTATTTTTCTCATATTAACTCCTTTATATAGAAAAACTCTTCAAGGATTTAAAATAGATTATATAAAATTAAAAACTAAAGATGATTCATTTTCTTGTTCTCTTTCAAAGCTTGCAATAGCTCTAAAAGGCTGTCTTAAAATTCAAACCATTTCTACATGTGGATGGTAGGCATCGTTGATTTTAACTTATACCACAAATTTACATTAGACTTGCTCGCTCGATGTATGAATCAAATGTATTTTGGTGTCATGGTAAATTCCACATATCCTGAATCCTCCATCACTCATAAGGGCAATCAGTGATTTATCCCTCAGATAAGTAGTCCCGTTCATAATCTTATCAAATTCTACTTTATCCGGAAGATCAGATGGCTGTATTCCTAAATTCGTTATTGGAAACTCCATTTCCCTAATTCACCTTGGTTGGTCATCAAAATCCCACTTTGAGAACTTTTTTATAAAATATCTTGTAGATTTTTAGACCATTCTGGGCGATCTTCCTTTCATCTTCCATATATATCAAAAATTTATTAAAGTTATTCTGAGTAATTCATTTAGAGATTTATTAATTCCAAGCTTGGAAAGCCTCTGACATAACCTTGTACCAAAATTAATATAATTTAGAAGTGTAGCTTTTCTAAGATATTCTCTTCGGAGAGAAATTAAAATCATCTGATAAGCTGTTTATTCTCCTCTGAGATCTCGGCCTTATCTGTCTAGCCTATGCTCTCTTAAAAGCTTCTAGACACCCATGAATCTCGTCCAGACCTACCTGATGAGCAAAAAACAGCTGGTAGTAATATAAATATTTGGTTTAAATTTTAAGAATGACATAAACTATTTTAGTTGTGCAGAATATAAGAAAGTGAGAATCATGAAGCAAGACCTTTTAGAAATCCTTGTTGATATCTTTAAATCATCCGGATACAATGTTATAATATCCAGCCAGTGTGACATTCTTGTTGAGAAAAACGGGCATCAGGCTTATGTCAGGTGTACCCTGCAGCCAGATTTTGGAGAAATAAAAGACTTTTCTGAAAAGATAGGAGATTGTACAGGAATCTATGTGATGACTCAGAAAACTTCTGGAGATATAATTGACTATGCAACTGAGCTCGGGATTTATTTATGGGACAGAGATGAATTAGCCCTTCAAATAGGAAGGGCAGTTCTCGTAAATATGGAACAGAAAAATAACTGTTATTCTGAGCTTGAAACATCGAAAACAAATGAAGCACTGAATCTACTTGGAGAACCAGCTTCGGAGCTGTATATAGAAAGCCGGAAAGCAGAAGAGGAAGTTGTACAGGGATCTTATTTCAGCAGAGAAGTCGTATCGCTTCAGACTCAACCATTAGTAGCAGAAGTAATTCCACTTGAAGCAAACTATCTTCCACGTACCTATGAGATGAAGAGAGATTCAAATAACCTGGGGCAGGACGAGGTTTCAGAACCTGATTCCTATGAAATGCTGAATATACAGTCCGTAGAGCCAAAGATCTCTAAAGACCAGGTACTTATCATTGCAAAACCTTATCTCAGCAATCCCAAAGATGCAATTTTGAAATTTGTACCTTTCTGGAAATACAAGTATAATGTTGAGGCTGAGAAAAAGTTTAGATCAAAAGTTCTAAGCATTGTAGCAGAAGGAAAAGGTTTTCTCAATGCACTAAATAAATCAAGGGAAGAAATAGAAGTAGAAGGTCTTGGTACACCCACAAGGATTCCGGCAGTAGAATACGAATTAAAGCGCCCTAATGTAGATAAAAAACTCGCAGAAAAGCTTCTTATTGATTTAATTATACAGGAAAATACACGTGAGATGCGCTTTAACAACCTGGAAGGACAGGCAATTATATATGAACACAGGAGTATCAAACCGAAACCCGAGGAAATTGAACTCAAAATGGAGCTTGTGTATATTCCTGTCTGGGAAGTTAAAGGAAAACGTAATTCTGTGGAGATCAATGCTTATAACGCAAAGATTCTGGAAGAACCTATCGATGAAGATGCAGAATTCGTGTGAGCAGGAATTCAGAAAATGTATCAGAAGAAAAATATATAAAATAGAAGATATAATTATAGCTCGCAGAATAATAGAATTCTTTTGAAAAATGAATTCAGATCCTGCCTCCCAGGAATTCCTGTTGAAAAGCATTTTTCAGGGAAAAAGGGCCAATACTACACAAACGTTATATCTGCCAGATGGAAGAATATATAATGTTTGGAAATTATCTGTAAGCTGTAACGGATGGCATCTTGCAAAAATTAAAGCAGATAGATATCAAAATTTTAAAATCAAAAGAGGTGCATGAATGATAGAAGTAACAGAAAAAGCTGCTTCAGAGCTTAAAACATTGATTGAACAGGAAGGTAAACCTGATCTTGCTCTCAGGATCTTTGTTGCAGGAGTTGCCTGCAGCGGAATTCAGTACGGACTTGCCTTTGATGAAGAGATAAAAGAAGACGACGTGACTATGGAAAGTAACGGTATCAAACTCGTCATGACGAAAGACATTGAAAGAAGCTTTTCAGAGGGAAGCATTGACTTCATTGAAGATGAAAATGGAAAAGGATTCATGATTCGCAACCCATCAGCAGGTGGTTGCGGCACATGTGGCGGATGCCACTAAACAAGTAAAACCGCGCTTAGGGTATGAAAAACCCGAACCTGAAGAAGCAAACGAGAATTAAAACAAAGGAGAAGAGAGTTTATGTTTCCAGGAATGGGAGGCGTGGGCGGCCGGGGAATGAATCCGGCTAAAATGAAGCAAATGATGAAGCAGATGGGAATTGACGTTAAAGAACTTAAAGATATTCAGGAAGTAATCATAAAGACTGCAGACTCTAATATCATCATAGAGAATGCAAGTGTTACTATCATGAAAGTTCAGGGTTCGGAAACATACCAGATAGTAGGTGACGTAAAAGAAGTCCCCAAAGAACTGGAAATTCCCGCTGAAGATATAAAACTTGTAATGGAGCAGACAGGTGTTTCAGAAGACGAAGCCCGGAAAGCTCTTAAGAACTCAAACGGAGATCTGGCAGAAGCCATTGTGGCACTTTCTTCTGCCTAATTCCTTTTCTTCATTTTATGACTATTTACTTGAGTACTTCATTTAGAATACTCACTTTAGAATAGTAATTTTAAATCGTTTTATTTTGAGAGTTTGATTTTAAGTCTTTTTTCAGCATAGTAATTTAGATACATCCGACTTCAAGTGTAACTCGCTTTTTCGTGAGCTCTTTGACATATTGTAGGTATATACTTTTCCGGAAAAATACCACCGTTTAGACAAATAAAGTATCAAAAATCTCAATAAAATCAAAATTCATTAATAGAACTTACTCTAAACC
>CAZCKG010000006.1:0-29033 GCA_964498825.1 uncultured Methanosarcinales archaeon | reverse complement strand
ATAAACAAAAATGGAAAATATAGTAAAAATAGAAAAGCAGTAAATACTTTCATGAGTATGTTGCGCAATGGGTTAATATATCTTTCTTTATTTATATTATCTGTTGTAGCTCCCCCAAAAATGCCCCAGCATAGAACTATCCAAGCTCAATAACTTTTTTGTTTAGCGAATTGTTCACTTGTCAGAAGTCATTAACTTATAACTCTATACTGGCACTTGTTTTTGCTGAATTATTCCATGCTATCAAATCTTATTTTATACTCTTAACAAGGTTAATTTTGCTATAAAATACTTAGATTTATTTTCCACGTTTAGCGGAAATTTTCTCTTTCTATGGTAGACATAAGACTTCTTCATTTTTAAATAAAGAAAAGAAATGGATTTTAAATTATTAACATTACTAAAGTAATTGAGGATTCTAAATCTTTGAATAAAGCAAGTCCCGTTTTTGAATAATTCTCTGTTTTAGTGTAGTTCTGTATACATATTAATCCACATAAAAAGCTAACAAAAAGAATTACTGGCTCAAATGCAATCACGTTGGTAATAATAGAAATTAAAAGAATCATGTGAGTTATTAGATGAAATCCAACAAGTAAATTACACGTTTTTTGTTCTCCTAAATATATTGGTAGTGTCTGCACTCCTGCCACTATATCTCCTTTTATATCTTTGAAATCGTCAATTACTGAATTAATAAAAACTTTTACGCAATAAAACAAAAATATAAGAGCAACAGAAATAGAACATTTACATCCCGTTAATCCTACTATAAATATTCCCCATGCCAAACAAACAACAATATTTTTAACTCCAAAACCACCTTTTAATCTGAATGAATACCTCCCTAATTGTATACCTTTACTGTAGAGATATCCTGTCACAAATGGTATGAATGCAAAAATTAACATTCCTTCTTTTGCTAGTAGGATACTACCAACGAGGAAGGACACAACGGCAACAGTTAAACCTAAATCCTTATTTGAACCATTCAGTTCTGTACGGTTAATTTTGTCTTCTGCAGAGTCTAATGTTCGATCAAGAGTGTACACACTATAAATTATAAGGAATCCAGCAACTATTGTGGAAAAATTAGAATCGACTTTTAAGAGCAAGGAGGCGAGATAAATTCTTAGTGCTCCAGAAATTGAAACAAGAACAGAGCTTCCTAATAATTGTAACGTTGCATCAATATTAGAAATGTTGTACTTTTGTAGTGTAAATCTATGATAAATAGTATATAAATCCATGCATTAAAATTCGTGCATGAAATTATATAGTTAATTTAATATAAAAGTATATGATTTATTATAAAATATATTATCAATAGAATAGTAAGTAGCGTTAATTGTTTTCTACTATTGAGCTCATTCCAAAACTCGATTTAAGCTCATTATTGCTGCTAAAATTACAACACTAAGGTATGATATTTCTTTGATTTCATAATTTGGCAATACTTTCTTGCATGACTCCTTGTTTTTTGAGGGTTTTAGGTTTTAGGAGTAGAAAATGATTCATGTTCTTTGTCATAAATTTACTAAAATTTTGTTTACAGATCTCTAGTGTGGATATATTTTCCTCCGTTAGATGTCCGCCATAAATATAAAGAGCAATAAGAAGAAGTCAGATATCCCTGCTATAGACTCCAAGAACTGCCATAAGAATAGCAATAAATTTACCAATGGAAGCTGCACTATGAGTAGCTTTCACGTAAGACATTTTCCTAGCAAATAAAAAACGGAGCATTTTTTAGATTTTGTCATAATAAGCAGCTTCTTATTGCATATAGATAGATATTGAGAGTTTTTAGAGAACTTTGAAAAAATATTTTCATGGGATCTAATGAATTCATCCATGCTTAATTCCTATTTTGGAGCTATATACACCTTTATTGGTAGCAGAGGAACAGAAACTGGAAAACCTCTGGAATAACTTTTAGAAAAAAGATTAAAAAGGTGATGACTGATCATTGAAAGGCATATGAAGAGTTTCTTCCAGAGAAGATTAATACAAAATCAAAAGCAGAAACGTATACAGTTGAAGGATATAACAGCATATTGAGTCATTTCCTCGCAAGATTGAGAAGAAGGACTTGTTATACGGAGAGTCTTGGAATGCTAAAGTACTCTGTTCTTTTATTGATGAAATATAGAAATAATGAGTTGGATATTGTTAGTTAACAATGCCATATATTTTTTCGCTCATTAATATACTATTCTGGCAGTTCTTGCAAAAATACCCTAAGTATAAATGGGATAATAAACTTTAATATGTCTTTTATGGTAATTACAGAAGGGGACGCTATGAATACTAAAGGACAGGCAGTGGTCTCCATTCGCGATCTAGCCATGAACTATGGTGACAATCAAGTGTTGCGCGGCATCAATCTGAATGTCTTCCAAGGGGAAATCATTGGCTACATTGGACCCAACGGCGCCGGCAAGAGCACCACGGTTAAAATAATATTGGGCCTCGTAGATGGCTTTAAGGGACAGGTTAAAGTCCTGGGGGAGGACATAGCCGGCGGCGGAATTGAATACAAGCGTAAAATCGGCTATGTTCCCGAAACAGCCGAGGTCTATGACACCCTTACAGCCCATGAATACCTCACATTTATCGGGGAAATGTACGGCATGGACTTCAGGCTGGTAGACCGGAAAGCCCATAAGCTCATGACCTTATTTGATATTGCCGATGTGTATGATGCCCGCATTGCCTCATATTCCAAAGGCATGAAGCAAAAGCTGCTAATAATATCCAGCCTCCTGCACAATCCGGACATCCTGTTTTTTGACGAGCCTTTAAGCGGGTTGGACGCCAACAGCGTAATGGTGTTCAAGGAAATCATGACCAATCTGGCCGCCCAGGGCAAAACCATCTTCTACTCCTCCCATATCATGGACGTGGTGGAGAAGATAAGCAGCCGCATAATCCTGATAAATAACGGGCAAATAGTGGCTGACGGCTCATTTGATCAATTAAGCCAGAAATGCCGTGAGGGATCCCTGGAAGAAATCTTCAACCAGCTTACTGGTTTTAACCGGCATAAAGAAATAGCTGATGAATTCATCGCTGTGCTGGGCGAGGCATAGTATCATGAAAAATTTCATCGTATTAAAATTGCTGGACAGATTCTCTCTCCTTTTTAAGAAAATGGAGGTTGATTACCCTATCATGCGCCAGATTCTCCAGGTGCAGCTCACCATGGATGAGCGCCGGGTGCCCACCATTTTGACCAATCAAAAAAAGGCCCGAAGCGGCAACTCTTTTAAATCGTCGCTAATTACATACGGAATTTTGGGGATTTTTGTTGGCATACTGATGCTGTTTCCTTTTCCGCTCTTTTATAAAATGAACCTTGCTTTCGGGATTATTATATTTATGGTGATGGCCACCATGATTTCAGACTTTTCCACCGTTCTCCTGGACGTAAAGGATAAAAACATCCTGCTGCCCCGCCCGGTTGATGCCAGAACCATCAATACAGCCAAATTACTGCATATTGTAATCTACCTCTTTACCATTACCATGAGCATTTCAGGGTTGGCCCTGCTGGTCGGGCTATTTAAGTACGGGGTAGCCTTCACTCTAATTTTCATGGTCGAACTAATTTTGATCTGCTGCCTGGTAGTCTTTTTCACTTCGATTTTGTATATGGTTATTTTATCTTTCTTTGACGGCGAGAAACTGAAGGATATGATCAATTATATTCAAATACTGCTTTCGGTTTTTATGCTGGTCGGCTACCAGTTCATGGGGCGAATATTCAACCTGGAGCTCCTTACCGTCACCTTCCATCCTGCATGGTGGCATTTCCTCATCCCCACTACATGGTTTGCCGCCCCTTTCAGCCTGTTTACCGAGCACAACTCCAGCCAGTACTTCACTGCTTTAAGCCTGCTCGCTCTCATCGTCCCGACTGTAGCTATAGTCTTATACATTACCCTGGTTGTTCCCTATTTTGAAGGCAAACTGCAAAAATTGAACAGCAGCAGTATGCGCGTTAAGAAAGGTGCAGCCATCAGAGAAAAAATACAGTGGACAGCCGCCAACCTGCTGTGCTCCAGCCGGACGGAAAAGGCCTTTTATCAATTCACCCAGAATATGCTGTCCAATGAAAGAAAACTCAAGCTGCAGCTGTATCCACAGCTGGCTTTCGCCCTGGTCATGCCCTTTTTAATGCTGTCCGGAACAATAGGAGGAGGGAGTCGGACTTCCTGGTCTGAAATTTTAGCTGACCTCTCCAACAGCAAACTCTATCTGGTTGTTTACTTGTCCGCTATTTTTCTGGCTTCTACAGCCACCATGATGAGTTCCAGCGAAAATTACAGAGGTGCCTGGATTTACCGGGCTTTACCAATAGAAAGCCCCGTCCCGATTTTAAAAGGTGCCTTAAAAGCTTTTATAGTTAAATTTGTCGTCCCCATTTACCTGTTACTCGCCTTAATATTCGTCCTCTTATGCGGCTTAAAAATCATCCCCGATCTCATCCTGATATTTATAAACATGATTATGGTCCTGCTCTTAATTTTTAAATTGAACCGCAAGGAACTCCCTTTCTACCGCGATTTTCAAATCACGCAGGGTGCTAACCGGATGGGGATTATGCTGGCTTCAATGATGGTATGCGGGTTATGCGCCCTTGTTCACCTGCTGCTTACCTATGTCCGTTTCGGGGTACTCCTGAATATTGTCCTGTCGCTGGTTATAGTCATGGTTTTATGGCGCAAAAGCTTCAACATCACCTGGAAGGAAATAATTAAAGACGCCATATGACAGAATAAATTGGAGAAAATTTGAGTTAAACATTTGCAGTCCACTCTTACTCTGTCCCTGATCACGGCACCTTTCATCAGTTATTAGCCGCGTTGCCAGTGCTCTTTGTGGTAATGTTACCTTTTGAAGGTACACGCAAAAGAGACCTAACTTGTTGACCAAGAATTGAATGTGGTACTGTCTTTGTGGGGAATTTTGTAGTCAAAGCGGATTATTGTATTGACTGCAAAAATGGACCTAAACTTATGTGGAATGGAATTTACGAATCGGTCATATTCTGCAGTGTAAGAGCCTTTGTTCCATCAGGGGTAACAAGACAATTATCCATGAGAACTACGATACGAATAAAACTTTAAAAGGTTCGTATTTAGCGAAGAATATTCGAAAAAATGATAGAAAAATAAGTGATTTTCTCCAAGAATACGGACCTTTTATCTTAACATCTATGGATTAACTACGAAGTGAATTTATAGAAAGTAAAGTGTACTACACAACTCTAGATATTTATTCATGATTTTTATTAAAATCATACAATATTCTTTTCATTTCTTTTCTCATTATTAAGCAGTAAAGTCGCTCTTTTTCGTCAGCTTTGTTAATCTTACGGATCAAGTTTTCCAAACGTTCACATAATTCATTGTTTAAATTATTATTTGTAACTATGGAAATTAGGTCTACACTTTCATAATTAGTACATTCAAAAAATTGTCTGAATAAACTGTCATCTACTATTGTTGGCCTTTTCCTTGAAGTTCTATTTTTTTCCTTTGGAGTTTTATCTCCTTTTTTAGGAGCACTGGACTTCATGAGAAATGCAACTGTTATTGATTCACCAAATAAATCAGTTTCAGCTTTCATGTCATAAATTTCATGACCATGGTGATGTCCACCTGTTGTACCTGTATAATGCGCTATTATGTATTTCATACACGTACTGTAAATCTCTTTTTTAACATCTAAGCAATCACTACAAGCTTCAATCCCATGTATGCGAACATCACATTTTTCTTGTAAATCATCCAATTGATTTTTGAAAGAATCGGTAAATACTCCTTCCGGAAACTCTATAACCTTTCGGAAAAAACCCAAATTATCAAATTTAATTAAAATAGTTTTGTTCATTTTTTTAATATGATTTATATTTAGTTCACTTTCTTTTATTTCTTTGATTGATTCGTAATATTCCAACCAATCAATCTTTTTTAGTGAGTTTATTAATGGGGCAGCAAATTCAGGATCAATTAAGTTGGCATATCCGAGATACCCAAATATTCTTTCTCTAAAAAATGGATCATTAGATCTATTTTCTACTATCGGCCCTTTTATCAGGATATTGTGAACAATTGCTCTTAATTTCTTTTTATTTTCTCTACCAATACTTAATTTGTCATTAACAACTAATCCGGTTACTTTTTGCTTAGAACCTCTTGAATGCAACCGGGTTTTTTCTTTATTAATAGTAAATCCATTCCCTTCGATAATTTCTATTATTTTTTGTTTGTGCATTGGGAGCTTTTGAGAACCTGAGATTGTAATATCATCAGCATATCTTGAATAATTAAAATTTCTTTTTCTGCAATAGTTGTCAATATCAATATCAAGTTTCGTAACAGCTAGGTTAGCTAACATTGGACTTGTAGGTGCACCTTGAGGTAATTTGCCTTTATATGTACATAAATCAGCTAGAAAATAAGCAACTTTTCGAGTATATCCCATTGATAAAAAAATACTAAAAACCATATCAATATCAATACTTGGAAAAAAGTCTTTTATATCAATTCCTAAGACCATATCTTGACTAACATGAATTGAAGCATTTGTTAAAATTGATCTTTTTGGAACAAAACCATGGACATAATTTCCAATATTAATTTTATATAATATTCTATGCAATATCCATTTTTGAATTAACTTCATCTGTTTTGTTGGAGCATTTATTTCCCTGAAGCCCCCAGCTTTTTTGGGTAAATTAAATGTAACATAAGCTTTCTCTTTTTTAATCAAAAAAAAATTTACTTGTTTTGCTGAGAAATTAGATAAGAAACAAAAATGTAAGACATCATATATATAAGGCAATTTCCTTAACTTTAATATTATGAAAGATCCAAAATTGTCATCATATTCTTTTCCTTGCAACGCTGGGATAATTCCTTCATTAAAATAATCATCAAACAAAACTTTTAGTGTTGGATCTTCTGTTAATTTTTTTGTCAATTATCCCACCTAATATACTTGGGATTCGATAACTAGCATATAGCTGCCCTCACTAAAGCGCGGGGGCGCTTTAATGGAGCGAAATCTAGCGAAGGCGGATTCTGCCGAAGCGGATTTCGCTCGTAATTTTTGATGGCGAGGTTCACCTTTGCCATAGTATGTCTTTTGCATGGTGTTACACCACACATGTCTCCCTGGCGAGAGACAATTCGAAAGCTGAGGGCAACTGAACAATAAAGGATCAAATTGTTATTTATAATGTACTATATGATACATATCTGTGAATATTGACAGACGATATGTTAGGAGTAGGGATGACATAGTAACTTTGCAGTACATGACAGCTATGCTGTAACTAGGCCTAGGGGTGTTTTGTCGGAAATGTTGGCGATACCCCAGTTATGTAATTTCAATTTCAGTTTGGGGGAAATACACATTAGCCTATTTAGATTCTTTTTTCTGGACAACTTTTTTCTCCATACTCGTGAACTGCGCATATTCCACATATTTTTCATATTTGAGTTCAAGTGGCATTTTCCTTCCTTCACTAGGAGTCTCATTTTTTTCTTCGTTCTCTGACATATTACACCAACTACCTACAAATCAAGTGTTTCCCTCATATTGTTTTTCAATATAATATTCTTTTTTCTTTTTGTTTATGGATTTATTTTCTTTTAGAATAAAGTTAGCATAAATAGTTAATAAAATAACTGAAAAAACAATTGGTAAAATATCAAAGTAGATTTCATGACTTCCATAAATACAACCAGCCACAAAAAATACAAAATTAAATAAGGATATTGATGTAAATAAAATTATAATTTTTCTCTTAAAAACCCTGTTCATTTGATCAATTAAGACTTCATTTGTTTGAAGCAAATAAGTTCGAATAAGGTGCTCCATAGTCATATCATGCTTTTCAGCGAGAAATTGATAAAATTTTTTAGGAGTTATCATAGGTAGATTTGGAGCAGGAAATATCTCAACCACAGATAATGTAAGTGCTATTAGTAAAAAAATTGCGCTAAGAAAACCAGGCCAAAAAATCGGTGGATGTTTATTGGATTGCAGGTTACAAAGGAAAATCGATAATGTAACATATACACCAGCAACGAGGATTAAAAAATTCAAAATTTTCCACACTTGATCTCTGTTATCCTCAATAGCCTTTACAGCTCCATTTCTAATATCATGCGAGACAGAATAAACTAATTTTAAATTTTCTTCATCAGTCTCTATCTTCGAAGAATTTTCGCTATTGTCTTGACTACTATTAGTCGACACTATCAATTTAGAGTGATATAAACTATTTAATTATTTGCATAACGGTTTTATTATCTAATGTCCAAATGGGCTTATGCGGATAACTGTTCAGACACTTTGGAACTGGAGACAGGATAGTAAATTCAGCAGGAAAGTCGGAGAAATATCTGTACGAAATGAGCGGTTGCAGATAGAAACAAATATTGCTATTCGTTTAAGGGCAATGAAATAATAATTAAGGATACTTATTCTCTGCTCGCGGCAAGTTAGGAATCTCTATATCAAATGTGTGATAGAAGTTTTTTATTCCTGATGACTTTTAAAGGTCGGTTCAGTATTTTTCCTCTCTTCCAGAAGGTGTTTTCTAAACCCTATAAGATACTTTTTTATATTACGCTGTCTCATTAATTTGCCAGATTTAACTTCCTGCTCGGCTTCAGTTAACAGTTCATCCGGTGTTTTTCTTGTCCACTCAGTGAAGTGTTTCATAGCCAGCAAATAGTTACGAGCCTTATTTGGCTTTGGATTTAAAGTGTCAAACCACTCGATTATAATTGGATCGATTTTCAGGTCCTCAAATTGAATGGAAATACACACAAGGTAAAATATATAACTCTTAGATTAGCACACTCATGAGAGTATCTCCACTTAATAATTTTGAAATAAGATCTATCATAAATTTGTGGTATCTGCAGAGAATTCACAATACATTAGAGGTATACGATGGAGACTAAAGATACAGTATTTCTTGTTGTGATGGTTTTATCATCCTTCCTTTTATCCTTCGAATGGCTTAAAAGGTTTACATACAGGCCTGCAAATCCTTTCATTGACCCTTTAATTATTCTATCGGTTATGATCCTGGTCGGAACCTTATCTGTCATGCTCATTTCTATTAATAACAAGCTTCAAGAGTTTGAAGATAAGATGGAAGCAAAAGACCGTACTCTTAAGGTCAACGTTGATAGTATGGGAACAAAAATCGAAGAAAGGATGAATGAGCTCTCAACTAAAGTTGATAACGCTGTCTACGAATTCAATCGCAGAAAGTACCATTAAATTTTACTTATAATCCCATTTTTTCGATCTGCTTTTCAATTTGCCTTTTTAGTCTGTTTTTTATTCATTTTTTAATCTTATTTTTCTATGACAAGCAGAATTTTAATACTCTATTTATAAAGGAGACACTTTTTGAAAATCCAAATTTTTCTAACAATTCAGTATAATATTTGATTTTTATGTATATATTAAACTGGAGACATACCTTCTATAATCTATGAATATCTTCTCCTAACAGACTTAATTAATAGGAAAAGATTATTACTTATTTTTTATAAAGAAATTCTAATCTCACAGGGTTTTGAATGGCTGTTTATTCTATATTTATCTTAGATTTGATAGCAATATATGTTAATTTTTTCTGCTCAATTCCTACTCAATTTAAGTATTTCAAGAACAGGATCTACAGCCTCGAAAAGTATATATATTGGCTATTATGTAGTACAAAGGAATATCTGAAATCAAACTCAATGTAAATATAATGGATCAGATATTCCCTATCGTAAATTATTATTACCCGGAGTTAGTATTTGATTACTTGTGTAAGCAGGTAAAGAAGGAAAGCTGATATGCACCTTAATCTAGAACCTATTGGCATTATTAAAAAGGTTGCAAATAAGTCGGAAATTTTGATTTATTCTGATTTTGAACAGGTCATACGAAATATTGTTTCTAAAATAGGAGAAGGGGCTGAAATGGGCCAGAAACTCCTGGTTATTCACAAAAACAACAGTAAGAAACAAGTGGATGGTCATCAGGTTCAGGTCACAAAAGCGACATTATTGGAAAGAAAAGGCAATTTACTGACAATATCTAAAATTGAGGCAAATGAAGATTCAGTAATTGATGTCCGTCTTGATACTACTGCCTGATTCTCTAGTTCTGTAAAAACAGATAAAGGTTTGTTTGGTTCGTTTCTTTTTCCCTACTGATACTTGATCTGTTCTTTGGGAAGGGTAAACAGAATATTCAATAGATATTCATTACGAAAACGAATAGTTTTATTCCTGTTTTTCCGGCAAGCTGTTATTCGATATTTGTAATAATCTTCGAGCTTTTTATGACCTTTTATGAATTACAGCGAAGCTTCGGTAAGTGTGAATTCGGTACTTATAACATCTATGCTTATAATACAGGTTGGGGTAAAGTACCTCTTAAACATCATGCCCGGAACAATTAAATGGGCTAATAGCGAAAATTAACTAAAGGTAAGGATTTAGGACAAAGTTTCCAGGACAAAGTTTCAGATATTTGAGGGTAAACATGGGTACAGACATAGGCATTCTCCTCCAGAAGAGAAAAGTTGAGCTACCGGATCTTGCAAACCAGGTGATTGCTATTGATGCTTTTAATATACTTCACCAGTTTTTGAGCATTATCCGCCAGCGGGACGGGAGTCCTCTGGTCGATTCCGGAGGAAGAGTTACTTCCCACCTCTCAGGCCTGCTCTATAGAACCGCGAGCCTTGTTGAAGCGGGTATCAAGCCTATTTTTGTTTTTGACGGCACGCCTCCTGAATTAAAATCCCAGACTCTGGACAAAAGGAGAGAAATAAGGGAATCTGCACTTGAAAAATGGGAAAATGCAAAGGTTGAGGGAAATCTTGAAGCTGCTTATAAGTATGCTCAGGCTTCTTCTAAGGTAAATCAGGAGATTGTTGAAGACTCCAAATACCTTCTCAGTGTTATGGGAATCCCTTTTATTCAGGCCCCATGCGAAGGAGAAGCGCAGGCTGCCCATATGGTTCTTAAAAAAGATGCAGATTGTGTTGCTACTCAGGACTATGATTCTTTCCTTTTCGGAGCCAGAACAGTTGTCCGGAATCTAGCTGTCACAGGAAAACGAAAACTCCCGGGAAAGAGCGCGTATGTTGACGTTGAACCTGAAATCATTGAACTGGAAGAATCCCTGAATTCTCTCGGCATAAACAGGGAACAGCTTATCGATATTGCAATATGCGTGGGCACGGATTATAATAAAGGTCTGGAGAAAGTTGGCCCTAAAACAGCTCTTAAACTTATCAAAAAGCATGGGGATATCTATAGCTTGCTCCGGGAAAAAGGTCTAATAATCGAAGCAGTGGAACAGATAAGAGAATTTTTTATTCATCCTGAAGTAACTGACGACTATGAAATCAAATGGGGAAAACCTGATTCAGAAAAGCTTATTGAATTCCTTTCCGAGAAGCATGATTTCTCTGTTGACAGGGTGGAAAAAGCTGCAGAACGCCTTAAAGCCGCTTCAGGTGCCAGACAGAAGACTCTTGATCAGTGGTTTTAAGGAACCTTCTATAATCGAGTTTTCTTTTATAATAGTATTTTTAATCAAATTTTCCTTTTTCTTTCACATTTTTCTTATACAAATTCCCCCTTTAAGTATACAGGCAAGGAGGTTTGAGACTGAAAAAAGCAGGCCCGAACTTTTCTCAAAAAGAACTCCCTCATGCTCGTTTTCACGGAATTGTGGATCCTGAATTTTTCTCAACGTCCAGAGGACTCTATGCGGTCAAGTGGTCTTTCATCGGATTGATAGTTACAGCTTTTTTTCAAATTTACATTGTCTTTGTTTCAGGAAGCGTAGCCCTTCTTGCTGATACAATACATAATTTCGGGGATGCAACAACCTCAATTCCTCTGGGTTTTGCCTTTCTTCTCTCCAGAAAAAAACCTAACGATCGCTTTACCTATGGTTACGGCAGAGCTGAAGACCTTGCAGGTTTGTTAATTGTCTTTTTAATATTTCTCAGTGCGATTGTTGCTACCTATGAATCAATTTCCAGGCTTCTTAATCCGCAATCCGTAAAGTTTCTTGGATCCGTAATCTCAGCTTCTATTGTCGGCTTTCTGGGAAATGAACTGGTTGCAAGGTTTAGAATTAAAATAGGAACAGAGATAGGTAGTGCTGCTCTTGTCGCTGACGGTTACCATGCAAGGGCTGATGGCTTTACAAGTCTTGCAGTACTTTTCGGAGCACTTGGCGTCTGGTTCGGATACCCAATTGAGGATCCTTTCATAGGACTTTTTATTACAATTGCAATCTTGCGAACTGTCTGGAAAGCAGGAAAATCAGTGTTTTCCCGAATTCTTGACGGAGTAGAGCCTGGAGTTGTTGACGAGGTGCGGCAGGTCGTCAAAAGGGTAGAAAAAGTGAATGACGTGACTGAAGTAAGGGTTCGCTGGTTAGGGCACAGGCTTTATGCGGAAGTGAATATTGCAGTAAATCCCGAGCTTTCTGTAAAAGAAGGTCATGAAATTGCAGTAGAAGTGAGGCACAGTATTCTGCATGGACTTGGTTATCTCTCAAACGCAGTTGTGCATGTTGATCCTTTAGATTCATCTGGAGAAGTCTTTCATCACTTATCGGAACATGAACACGATAGCCTGCCTTCTCACTCCCATTAAATCTTAACATAAATGAATTTTGAATAGAAATTTCATACTCTTGAAATCTCTGCACCATTATTCTCTGCTCTGGTCAGCATGGCTGTTCCGCCTACTGACTCATCAAGCATTTTCTGGACTTCCGCTTGAAGTTGTTTGCCTTCCGCTTTATTGTCTACAAAAGAGTACACAACGGGTCCAAAAGAACTTACTCCTGCTCCATAACTCCGATTGCGCATAAAGGATGCAATATCTTTTACAAAATCGGGCCAGATAAGGTTCTCTCTCTTGTTGAATCCTACTTTCTGGACATGATTTACAGCAGCCCCAAAGCTTTCAATATCCTGCTCTATTATTGCAGGCATCATCTGCATGAGCACAACATGGGCAACTTCCCTGACTTCTTCTATCGGGAGGGGACAGAATTCCTTGAAGAGATTAATTTCTTCCTGGTCATGCACTCCCTTCTCATCGGGAACTGCTACAACTATATCCCATTCAGGAAAATCTTCTCTAAAGAGCACCGGTCCAGGTGGAACTTTGCTGGCGGCAGAGGGCATGAAAGCTCCTTTATCTTTAAACCTGTGCCCCCCATCAACTATGAATCCCCCCTTCTCGAAGGCGGTTACTCCTATTCCTGAAGTTCCTCCTCTTTTTACTGAGAACGCAAGTTCTCTAACACTTTTTCCAAGTCCGTACAGTTCGTTAACTGCTGCTGCAGCAGCCAGAGATGACTGAGTCCCTGACCCGAAACCCACATGTGAAGGAATAAGTTCTTCAACATTGATCTTTACACCCTCTCCTTCAGGAAGCAGGGCTTCTGCAGCTCTTTTCATCCGATCGGCAAATCCCTGCAGACCATAGATTCTGGTTTCTTCAGCTTTTTCTGCCGTGATCTTCACATTTGGAGAGGTAAGAGTTAGCCCTGCTCCCCCGTCCACTCTTCCGATCTCGGCATTCATGTCAATAAGGGTTATATGAAGCCGGCAAGGAGTAGTTATTTTTATCATTTCTGTCAACCTCGGAGAAGGGTTCAATCATTTTGACTGTTCCACTTATTCTATATTTTAACGATGCTGCCGATATTTAATCTTGCAAAATATCCGTTTACTAAGTCTTAAATTTTATGAAAATATCGTAAAGATGAAAACAGAATCAAAATATTTCAAAGAATATACAAAAAGAATACATTTCACAGAAAAAGAGCATGATATTCCTTGAATACCATGCACAAATACATGAAAGTGCCTGCAATTGGCAGTATTTTCATGATAAAACAGAATTAGTTAATTAAGTTTGAAGCTTCAATTTTTTTTCGTCTTAATTTTTCCGTTTCGATTATTCTTTTACAATTAGCGATTCTCCTGTCATTTCTTCAGGTTTCTTTATGTTGAGGAGTTCCAGAAGAGTTGGTGAAAGATCGCATAACTTTCCGTTTTTAAGAGCTTTTACCTCACCGTCTCCGACGTAAATACATTTTACCGGATTTGAAGTATGTGCTGTATGAGGCTGGCCTGTATTCGGGTCTTCCATTTGTTCGGCGTTTCCGTGATCTGCAGTTATAAGTACCACACCTCCTACTTTTGTCAAAGTTTCCACAATTCTGCCCACACAGATATCAACGGCTTCTACTGCAGCAACCGCCGCCTCGAAAATGCCGGTATGCCCAACCATATCCATATTTGCAAAATTAAGGATTATTGTGTCGTATTTTCCGGATTCAATTCTTTTTATAACTTCATCCGTAACCTCATAGGCGCTCATCTCAGGCTTCAGATCGTAAGTTGCTATTTTTGGAGAGGGAATAAGGCAGCGATCTTCTCCTTCATAGCATTTCTCTACTCCTCCATTCAGGAAAAAAGTTACATGAGCATATTTTTCTGTCTCAGCAATTCGAAGCTGGCTAAATCCATGCTTGCTCAGTATTTCTCCAAGTACATTTTCCAGTTCTTCTGGGGGGTAGGCAATGGGAAGGTCCATAGTTTCGTCATACTGTGCCATACAAACATAGTGAACTTGTGGGCGTACTTCTCTCTGAAAACCTTCAAAGTCTTTATTCATAAAAGCCCAGGTAAGCTGACGTGCTCTATCCGGTCTAAAGTTGAAAAATATCACGGAATCGTTGTCTTTTATGATAGTTATTGGCTGCCCTTTTGAGTCAGTTACGACGGTTGGTTTTACAAATTCGTCAGTTTCTCCTCTGCTATACGCTTCAGAAACTGCATCCACAGGATTCAAAACTGTAAATGGGGCAACTCCAAGGGTTAAGGCATCATAAGCAAGCTTTGTTCTCTCCCAGCGCTTATCTCTGTCCATAGCATAATAACGCCCTGATACCGTAGCAATTTTAGTGTTTCCGTTTTCTCTGCAGAAGGCTGCAAGTTCCCTGATATCTTCAAGGGCTGCTTTAGGTGGAACATCCCTACCATCGAGAAAAGCATGTATGTATACTTTCTCCAGACCCTTCTCTTGTGCAAGTTTGATCAGGGAGTAAAGATGAGTTATATGGCTGTGAACTCCTCCATAAGAGACAAGCCCCATTAAATGCAAACTTGAATTATGGGCTTTCGCTTTTGAAATGGCATCTAAAAAAGCAGGATTTTCGAAGAAATCTCCATTTCTTACGGAGAGATTTATCCTGGTAAGATCCTGATACACTATTCTGCCGGCCCCAATATTAAGGTGCCCGACTTCTGAATTTCCCATCTGGCCTTCTGGAAGTCCTACAGCCTCGCCAGAAGCCTCCAAAAAGCAGGAGGGGTATTCTTTCTGCAGTCGGCTGAGGTTTAGAGTTCTGGCCGCCAGGATAGCATTTCCTTCTTTTGCTTCTCTGTAGCCCCAGCCATCAAGGATCATGAGCATAAGAGGTTTTCTTGCCTGATTCATATGAAGGGAATTCCTCACGTGCCAATAAATAGCTTGTTATGGAATTCTGAATCACGATTATTATATATTTCAAAAATATATATACAGTCCTCAAGTATAAGTATTAATAATTACATATTCCTGCAAAACGTAAAAAAGACGGCTCAAAAACGACTGAGCGTCTCAAATATAATTCTTATTGGAAGTTCAGGCTAAATTTCCGGTTTAACGGGAAGGAGGATGGATTTAATGAGTCAAAGCATCAAAGATATTACAAATATTAGTAATGTAAAAATAACAGATTTAACCGCAAACCCTGCTCCTCTGGGTTTGATGGGTTTCGGAATGACGACTGTGCTTTTGAATATACACAACGCAGGCTTCTATCCGATGAACGCGATGATTCTTGCGATGGGTTTTTTCTATGGCGGATTAGCGCAGGTTATTGCCGGAATAATGGAATGGAAAAAAGGTAATACTTTTGGGACTACCGCTTTTACCTCATATGGACTTTTCTGGATGACTCTTGTAGGACTTGTCTTACTCCCTAAGTCTGAAGAATATACAGGGTTTGCTACTGCGGCGTTTCCCTTTGCTGCTTACCTTTTCATGTGGGGACTTTTTACCCTTTATATGTTCATAGGTACACTAAAAGCAACAAGAGCTCTTCAAGTCGTTTTCCTGACCCTTACGATCCTATTCTTCCTGCTTGCAGCTGGAAACTATCTGGGCAGTGAGGAAATTCTTAAAATTGCTGGATATGAAGGAATTCTTACAGGGCTTTCAGCAATTTATGCTGCCATGGGTCAGGTATTGAACGAAATGTATGGAAAGAAAATGATCCCTCTCTAAAGGATATTTCAGTCTTTATTATTGTTTTCCCGGGCTCAAATACCCGGAATTTTTATTTTTTTAAGTTATCTATTCTTTTTAATAAAGTCAACTCTTTTTCATTGGCCTTTTTCTTAGTTTGGATTTCTTATTTATTCTCACCATTCTCTTTAATTCAGATGAAGGATTTCAGTTTTTTCCCCTGAACAGGAGGAGATTCTAAGGTTCTATCTCAAGTACATGCTTGAGGAAAAATGGAATGATTATAGAAAATGGTTGGAGTAGAAGAGTGAAGTTGTGGTGAAACGTTTCTGCCTTTTGAGAGAATATGGCTTATATACAGTTCTTTTTCTTGGAATATCTATCCTACAGTTGCTTGTATAGTATTATCTGTTTCTCGCAGTCTTTATATCTTCTTTCCTGATCATGGAAGTATCTTGGTCCGATTTCTGATTCGTCGACTGATGATTATGCACAAAAAACTTTCTGATCATGGAAGTATCTGGATCAGATTTCTTATTCGTTGACATGATGGTTATGGACAAAAATCCATAGATATCTTTATATATTTAATTCCGAAGAGTGCCGTTTTCAGATATTTTTCATTGTATCAAATTTTAATGTACAATTGATCTCCAAAATCTTTCGGATCTATTTTAATAATTTTTATTAAAATTTATTCTGTATCTGTAATAATTTTTTTATTGGTATTTTTACCTCTATATATGGATGTTTTCTTTAAATTGATGGCTATTGATGCTATTTTTTCGTGAAAATTCAAAATTTCGTTATTTTCATAGTATAACAGTATTTTATTCTACTAATCGTATGTCTACTCCTCTTTACTTTAGTCCATTCTTTATATCTTATATGACTTTTGGAAGATTCTATTAAATTAATAATATTAGGAAGTCTCATAGTTTTAGTTTTATGAGCTCCAGTGTATTTTTCGGAAGTATTGAACGATTTTTCAGGCACAGACGAACGAACACCTACGAATACCGGGAAAAAAATGCCACTCTTGAACTATTAAAAAGTTCTGTTTTGGTTGCGTTTTCAGGTGCACTCAGGATTCATCTAGCTTTTCTATTACTTCAAGTCCAGTCCGATTTGTTTACCTGCATTGCGGGTGGGCTTGTTATCTATACTGTATACACACTTGACAGAGCTCTTGGCTCTGAAGAAGATTCTGTAAATCGTAAAGAACTAAATGGTTCAAAAAAAGAAATTGGTCTTGCTGTCTCTCTGATAGCTTTTCTCATTGGGGGTTTTATACTGGCAAAAGAGGGAATGCTTGTACTTGCATTCGTACCATTTATAACAGGTTATCTCTACAGCAAAGGCCTTAAAATTGGGAAATTTTCTTTAAAACTCAAAGGCGGACTTGGAGTTAAAAATTTTATTGTGGGTCTTACATGGGGGATCTTCATTGCAGGGCTTGCAGGTTGTAAATGTGGGAACCTTATTCCTGTTATTATGGTTTTTACTTTCTTTGGAGTCAAACTCTTTGTCAATTCTGCTATTTATGATTTCAAAGACATCAAAGGAGACACTCTTGCAGGTATCAAAACCCTTCCAGTAAGTCTTGGAGCAAGGAATACTCGTAATCTTCTTGCTGGAATGCACCTTTTCTCTCACATGATTCTTGGAATTGCCTCAATTTATGGAATTATTGCTTTCGAACCTCTTGTTATTCTCTACAGCTTCATATGCGGTCTGATCTGCATTCAGGGTCATACAAAATCTGATGATGAAGATGTTCCCTCCCGGAATTTAGAAAGGACTTTTCTTGTGGACGGAGAGTCAACTTCAATTCTTGGGCTCCGAATGATTGCAGGCTCTTTGCTTGCATGAAAGACATCTTTTCAGTTTAAATAAAAAATAGTATAATACGATAGATATCGGAAAACTATCAAATTCATTTTAACTTTATAGGACTGAAGGTACAGAACCCTCAATCCTTACTTTCCTATTTCATCTTCAATTTTTTCTTTAATCTCAATATAGTTTACAGATTTTTTATCTCAATCGAGTTTTCTTTATAATGCTTAAAAAGATCTTCTCCCCACTTGACTGATAATGAATCAAAACCTATCAGATCATTTCTGGGGTCAAAGGTTCCATTTTTAAAAAAGAGTGAAAGGGATATGAAGCGGTCTGTTACCACAAAGGCTATTTTAGCATTGTCATACACATGAAAACTTGTATTCTTTAATTTAAGGAATTCTTCGATTTCAGCGTTATGCTCACTTTTTATTTTAAAGAAGACGTTTGGAGTAACGATAATGGATACAGGAATATTCTTACGGGCCATTTCCAGAAACATAGAGGGGTGACTTGGAAGGAAAATAGATGTAAATCCCATGAAGCGGTTAGAGGTTTGTACGTTATCTATAAATGTCTTATGGGAGTCATAAATATGTTCATGTTCATCTCGTATAATCCTGCACTCTTTAAGTTCCTGAATCCTGGTCAATAAAGTCTCAGGAATTGCAACAAGATCATGGTCTCTCCAGAAATCTTCATTTGCTTCTATGGCTGTAAGGGTATCCAGGAAGGGCTTGTAGTATATAGCTGAAACTCTCCCAAGAGGGGTTAGATGATACATTCCATCCTGCCTTATAATCATATTTGCAGTTTCCATTTCTTTCAGGCGAGGCAGGATCTCAGGCGATCTTACATCGAAATAATCTTTGATGTCTGAAAGAGTTTTGGGACCCTCTTGAAGCTGGAATAAAATATCTTTTCGTTTTTCAGAAAAGGTGAGAATGCTTAAAAGTCCTGTGGATTTCACTTTTATCAACCTGTTATTTTTTATGATTGTTCTGGAGACCATTAGAATTTTCTAACTTCATTTTTAAGTTCATAAGTAGTTTCTCCGTTTCTGATTCACAGTAAATGAGATTTAATTTTTTGATTCTTCTCATTTTTTATATTGAGTGAAGGTGAAGCTCATATCTGAGTGATATAATATTGCTAGAATGGTATACGAATTCAAGATATATTATCTTTTTTAAGAGTAAACAATTTTATTAATACTTCTTTCCATTGTTCAAGTTTCTATGTATCTGTCTTCCGAAAAGTTGGAATGGGTGTCCAAATAAAGTTTCCTTAAATTTAAAAAAAGCCTGTATGTTAATAGTATCTGATTATTTTACTGATATATAGCTTTGAGCCGGATATTTAGATAATAGAAAGAAAATCATAAACAAAAAATTGACATTTAGGAATTGTATTTTAGCAAATAATTATCAAATGTAAAAATACATAGACGAAAAATCCGTCTGACGTGGGTGCTAAATATATTGGAGTAAGTTGTTAGTAAATTGGTACATTCTTTCTAAACATACTTAAACTCTATACCTTGAACTCCGTTTTATGCTCAGTTACAAAACACATTTGAATAATATGTAAAAATAGAGCGAGCCCTATATAATTCTTTTAAAAAAATATTTTATAAATTAATTTGCCCTGCCGTGAGATGGCAGGATTATTAGAATTCAAGTTTTGTTTATTCTTCATGCGCGTCTATTCTTCATTACTTATTTATTTCTTGTTTATGCTTCAATGGAGAAAATGACGCATACCTGTAAAAATCATGGCAACGGCAAGCCGGTTTGCAGTAGCAATAACCTCACTGTCCCGGATTGATCCTCCCGGAGAAACTACATAGCGGATATTATTCTCTGCAGCGTAGACAATACTATCATCAAAGGGGAAAAAAGCATCCGAGGCCATTACACATTCCGACATGACCTTCTGACAGTATTCTTCGAAAGGGATGTCAGGCTGTTCTCTTGCATAAATGATCCTGAGATTTTCGACAGCTTTTGTAGCCGCAAGTTTGCGAATCGAGTCCACTCTATTTGGCTGCCCTGCACCCATAGCGAGCACCATGAAGAATCCTGGTTCGTACTCATGAGCAAGAATCACTGCGTTGGACTTAGTTGCTTTACAGGCTTTTATGCAGAATTCCGAAAGAGAACGCTTTTCTTCAGGATAGGGGATATCTGTAACTGATTCCCACTTTTCGTAGACCCCTGTATCACGGCTTTGCTTGAGCATACCTCCGATTACATATTTATATGTGTACTCTGTCCCGAAAATTTCTCTGAGCTCAGGGAGTTTCAGGAGTCTCAGATTTTCACTTTTGTTTTTCAGGTATTCAAGGGCATCGTGCTTGAAGTCAGGGGCAAGAATAATTTCCACAAATTTTCCATTCAGAAAAGTCGCCGCTTCCAGATCAAATATTTCATTCGTGCAAATTATGCTTCCATAAGCCGAAATAGGGTCTCCATCCCAGGCAGCTTGGAGGGCCTGCAAAAGTGTGTTTCCAGTAGCAAGTCCACATGGGTTATTATGTTTTACAATTGCCACTGCAGGGGATGAGTTTCCAAGTTCCTTGACAGTCTGGAGAGCGTTATCAGCGTCTATGTAATTGTTGTAGGAAAGTTCCTTTCCATGAAGCTGGATTGCTTTTGCCAGGCTGGGTCCTTCAATTTTAGGATCTTTATAAAAATAGGCTTCCTGGTGCCAGTTTTCTCCATAGCGAAGTTTCATGCCGTCAGTAAATTTCATGCGGAGTATTTCTTCCCCTAGAAGAGTCCTGCTCAGGTAGGTATCGATAGCTGCGTCGTAGTCAGACGTATGCCTGAAAGCCTTGACTGCAAGGGCAGCCCGAGTTGATTCCGCGATTGTCCCGCTTGAGCGCAGTTCTTTCAGAACATGCCCGTAATCCGAGGGATCAGAGAGCACCACCACTGAACGGTAGTTTTTAGCTGCCGAACGGAGGAGTGTTGGGCCTCCGATATCTATATTCTCGATAGCTTCTTCGAGTTCCACGCCTTTTTTCGAGACCGTTATCTCAAAGGGATAGAGGTTCACAGCCACCAGATCAATAAGGGAAATGTCTTCCTTTACAGCCTCTTCCATCTGCTCTTTACTGTCACGCAGGCACAAGAGTCCACCATGAATTCTTGGATGGAGAGTTTTGACTCTTCCTCCCATCATCTCAGGAAAGCCTGTAACTTCCGAAACATCGGTAACTTCAATACCGGCATCACGAAGAATTTTCGCTGTCCCGCCTGTCGAGATTATCTTCACGCCAAGTGATTCAAGCCCGCGTGCGAATTCTGCAATTCCTGTCTTATCTGAGACGCTGAGCAATGCCCTTTTTACCAAAAAATCACCAATATACTTGGTTTAAAAATTATTAGCTATAAAACTTATGGTTTACACACTATTATCTTAGAAAGAAATATCTTTTTCCGGCAAAATAATATTTTGATACTTTCTAGCTAATATATCTGTTAACTTTTGATCTTAACATCTGATCTCTTCATATCCCAACATTTGGTCTCCTTTGATATCTACTTTCAATTTTGTAAGGGTTTAATTCTTCAGGTCTTTGAGTTTAATTTCATTTTCTATTTTTGTATCAGAAAATTATCTCAGGAATAAAGTTCTGGAGAGTTACTTATCCTTTCTAGATAGATTGAATAAAAAGTGCACGTGGGTGGCTTTTTACAATCTTTTTCAAGATGCTAGCGTATCAAAAGGGAGGAAAGTTATGGAGAGGGACTATAATGTCATAATTGTCGGAACAGGTACCGCAGGCAGGACTCTTGCTGGCAAAATCTCGCATTCAGGATTAAAAACTGCTATTGTTGACTCAAGGGAATATGGAGGTACCTGCCCTCTGAGAGGTTGCGATCCGAAAAAGGTGCTTACAGGTACCGCCGAGATCACGGACTGGAATAATCGGCTGATAGGGAAAGGCGTGGGGGCACAAAATCCTTTAATTATTGACTGGCCCCCGCTTATCAAATTCAAAAGAACGTTTACGGAAGAATATTCCCGAAAAACTGAGAAGTATTTCATTGAAATAGGAATTGATACATATCACGGAAGAGCTTATTTTGAGAATCAAAACACAGTTGTTGTTGGGGAAGACAAAATTAAAGGGGAATATATTTTCCTTGCTACGGGTTCAAAGCCGAGAAAACTCAATGTTCCAGGAGAAGAGTATGTAGCTACAAGTGAGAAGTTCATGGAAACCGAAAAACTTCCCGAAAGAATTGTTTTCATAGGAGGTGGTTATATCTCCTTTGAGTTCGCTCATGTAGCAAGAAGAGCCGGATCAGAGGTTATAATTTTGCACAGGAGTGATAAGCCCCTGGGACCCTTTGATTCTGACCTTGTGGATTTACTTTTAAAAGCGTCCGAATCCGCAGGAATCAAAATCCTTACAAATAAACCAGTGGTTGCAGTAGAAAAAGAAGGCAAAGGCTTTCTGGTGAAGACTGAATTTAAATACGGAAACAGAACTGAAGTTCAGAGTTTCCGTGCAGACATGGTGGTGCATGGAGCAGGCCGCGTTCCGGACATAGGAGATCTGCATCTTGAAAGAGCTGGGGTCGATACTGAAAAGGGTGGTATTGTAATTAATACGCGTATGCAGACTTCAAACCCTCGCATCTATGCAGGTGGGGACTGCACGGCAGAGGGTGTGCAGCTAACTCCCGTGGCAACCCTCCAGGGACAGGTTGCCGCATCTAACATTCTTAATGAAGATAGTGCTGAGGTGGACTATACAGGTATTCCGAGCGCAGTTTTTACCATTCCTGTCCTTGCTTCTGTTGGGGTAAGTGCTCCAAAAGATAGCAGTAAGTATAAAGTAATTTTCCGGGATCGAAGCGGCTGGAATACTACCCTGAGGGCAGGAATCGAATTTGCAGCTTCAAAGGTAGTTATTGATGAAGCAAACGACAGGATACTAGGCGCTCATATCTTAGGTCCGAATGCAGAAGAAGCTATCAATATCTTCGCCACGGTAATGCGGTTGGGACTTAAGGCATCTGACATAAAAAAGTTGATATTTTCTTACCCTACCATATGTTCGGATATTCCATATATGTTGTAAATCTTCTCGCAGTGCTCAAATGAGGCCCTTTATTCCTTAATAATCCTGTTCCAGAAAATGTAAATAGAAATTCTTGTAAAAATTACATTTCTTGTCAAAAACTGAAAATAAACCCGAATGCTTGGAGTTACTTATGCCTGAAAAGAAACCAAAGAAATCAAATGCTCAGGATTTTTTACAGGAATATGACCTTCCTGACAACAGACATAATTTTGGCAGAATCTGGGCTCTTCTTAAGGAAGAGTATCCTGATGCAAAACCTTCTCTTAATTACAGTAATCCCCTGGAACTTCTTGTAGCAACCGTGCTCTCTGCCCAGTCTACAGATGTCCAGATTAACAGAGTAACTGATAGATTATTTAAAAAATATAGAACTGCAGAAGATTACGCGAAAGCAGATCTCAGGGAGCTTGAGAAGGATGTTTATTCCACGGGCTTTTACAAAAATAAAGCAAAGAATATTCAGGCTGCTGCTCAATTGATTCTTGAGCGCTATAATGGAAAAGTTCCACAAACTATGGAAGAACTGGTTACTTTACCAGGAGTAGGAAGAAAGACTGCAAACATAGTGCTTTCCAGAGGGTTTGGAGTAATAGAGGGTATTGCCGTAGATACCCATGTAAAAAGAGTCTCAAGAAGGATGGGCTTAACAAAAAATGTCGATCCTGAGAGGATAGAACAGGATCTTATGGCACTTGCCCGAAAAGAAGATCTGGATGTACTTTCCATGACACTAATATACCATGGGAGGAGGGTTTGCAGGGCGAGGCAACCCAGCTGTCCCTCATGTGTTCTGCGTCATCTCTGTCCTTCGAGTATTATATTTATGAATCCTTAATCTCTGTTTTTTTCTGGAGGAAAATAGAAACTTTAATTCGAGAACCTCAGGCTTTTTTCTTGAATACTTTTCCAAAGCCTAAGCTGATTACCAGTACTGCAAGTGTTCCTACTCCAATTGCCAGGACTTCTCCACTCTTTCCCAGCCCTTCAATTGAATAATCAGGCATTGGAGAACTTACCGCTGGCTCCATCTCTTCAATCTGGGACATTTTTGACTCTTCAACGACTCCGCCAGCAGCACTTTCAAGCCCATCGGGATCAGGAGATGCTAGGAATGGAGCTAGAACTGCAAGCAAAAGTGCAATTGCAATTCCAGCATAAAAGAATTTCATGTTTGAATTCTTGCTCATGCATGCACCTCTTTTTTAGACTTCTCAGGTCTCGCACTAAAGTCATCTTCAAGGAGATCAGGGCGGGATTTTGCAATAGCTGTGATTACAACTGCTGTGATCAATCCTTCTCCGATAAAACCAATTATCAGGTGATAGGTGCCCATGGCAACAAGGCCGGGAACAAGGGGGAAGGTGCCCGCAATCCACATCTGAATCGCGCAGACTATTGCCGAGCTGAAGAGTCCGAGCCAGGCACCTCCGAAGGCTGCGATGCTCGTGCCTGTGCTCTTTCGAAGGGCAACATATGTATAATATCCTACAAACCCGGAAATTATGCCCATATTCAGAATATTTGCTCCCATGGTTGTAATCCCTCCGTCCCCAAAAGCAAAACCCTGCACGAGCAGTACCAGAGTCAGCACAAGAACTCCGGCCCAGGGGCTTCCGAAGACGATAGCTACAAGGGTAGCTCCCACCATGTGTCCGCTTGTTCCCATCCCTATAGGAATATTCATTGCCTGTATTGCAAAAATTCCGGCTGCAAGGGCTGCAAGAACAGGTACTTTCATTTCATCAAGTTCATTTTTTGCCCATTTCATTGACATAATGATGAATGGAAGGGCAATTACCCAATAGACGATTGCCTGGGTTAACGGTATAAAAGAATCAGGTATATGCATTTTTTTTCCTCTTTCCCTTTTTACACCCTACTTTTAATTTCCAATTTTTGCTTTAAACATTTTATCTGCTACATTCTTTAGAACAGTCGTGATATAGGATAAAAATAACTAAAACCTAAGAATTATTGAACATCATTATTTGATTAGAACTCAGTATTAAGCAATTGTAACTGTCTCTGATATTCATTTTCGAATATATTTTTGGAAGATTTTCTGTATAATCTTAGATATTTCAGTATTACATATATACATTTTGGTATTACTTTTTTCGAGAATTTTTTTCATTTGTACTTGTTTCACTATCTCGAATCACATTTTTCAATCAAAAGAAGTATCCCTATATTTCTCTCTAAGTCGAATATATCTTCACATCAGAGTAAATGGTATTAATCTACAAAATTATCATTCGGTTTTTAAATCCCACTCTGCGTTTATAACCTGAACTTTTTATTTTCAGACAGGGCGATTTTTCTGAAAATGGGTTTTAATTATAAAATAATTTCAAAAACTATATCTCAGTTCTTGAGTGTTCAGGCATCAGATTCTCAGGTAAAAAAATGGATATATAATATACAGCTCAAACTGATGAGTAAGAATAAGACATCTGAAATCCTCATTTTTGTCCTATAATATGCTTTTTCGTGCCCGCTACCATAGCCTCTGCAAAGCATGCTGATATATGTTCTCTCTCCCTGCTCGTATGAACGTATGAAAATTGCGCTCATGCTATTGCCTACCTGCTCAATGACCCATCGGCGGGGAACGTCTTTATTCCATATATTGAAGAGCCTGGTCTGCTGTGCAATTTTTATCCTTTTGAGAACGGCCCAGAAAAGGAAAAGGTAGCGTACCATCATGCTGAGTAGAAGAGTAAACTCCCTGGGGATACCTATCCTGCCTGCTGCTGCAACCATATCTCTAAGACGGGTAGTGGAAGAGAGAAGGATAACGGCTGTTATACAGACAAGGAATTTCGCAAGCAGTGTGCTTCCGAAGGCAAGTCCCTCATATGTTATACTGAGCCCTAAAGGCAGATCCAGAGGGTAAGGAGTAAAATTTTCAATAAAGGCAGGTCTCAGGAAAGGCTGAATAAGGGCAATTCCAAGCCCGAAAGGCAAAATTGCAAGAATTCTAAGGAAAAAATATCTTAAATCCAGTCCGGCAGCGAGCACAAGAAGCAGTAAATAAGCTTCTATGGAAAAAAGGTGAATCATGTTTTTTTCGTGAATTCTGGGAAGGCTCACTACATAAATAATTATTACAAGCGAAAATAGCAATTTTACTCTGGGATCAAGCCGGTGTATGGGGCTGTTTTTGTATGACTCGCGTTCAATGTCTGTGAGGGTTACCATTTAATGTTCTCCTGTCAGGAGCCTTCTTTCCAGCTTATTCATTCCCTGCTTTTTGCTGTCTGGAGCTTATAAGCCTCAGAATTTCATCTCTGGCTGTTTCCGCTGTTATCTGTATGTTTACATCAAGCCCTTCTTGCTGGAGCATTTCAAATATCTCAGCCACTCTTGGAAGTCTAAGGTGAGCTTTCCTGAGAAGCTCGGGATCATTGAAAATTTTGTCTGGATTTCCATCAGCTTCAAGTCTTCCGTGGTGGAGCACAAAGACTCTTTCCGCAAAATAAGGAACAACATCAACATCATGTGTTGAAAGAAGCAGAGTGATTCCAAGTTCCCTGTTCATTTTCATAATAAGCTCCAGGACACGGGCAGAACTCAGAGGGTCGAGGCCTGCTGTCGGTTCGTCGAGCACAATAACTTCAGGGCGCATAGCAAGGATACCTGCAATTGCCACAAGTTTCTTCTGCCCTCCACTCAGGTGGTGAGGGGCTCTTTCTTCAAAACCAGTAAGTCCCACCATCTCAAGAGCTTCTTTAACCCTTGTTTCGACCTCTTTTCTGGACAAACCCATATTAATTGGCCCAAAAGCGATATCTTCTTCAACACTCGGAGCAAGTACCTGATCATCGGGGTCCTGAAAGACAATTCCAACCGTTTCCCTGCAGGTCCTGATATTTTTTTTAGTAACAGTTTCTCCTTTTAAGACAACCTCTCCTGAATGAGGCCGCAGGATTCCGTTAAGGTGCTTGAATAAAGTAGATTTTCCAGCCCCATTAGCTCCAAGAACCGCAACTCTTTCCCCTTTGAATACTTTCAGATTGATTTTATCCAGAGCGTTTGAATCAAGGTGAGGATATCTATAGCAGAGATCTTTTACTTCGACGATAGGGACGCTATTTCTTTCGGAGCCCCTGTTTACTTTTTCAAGGTCAGCCTCCAGGTTAAGGCTATCCTTGCCTGTTATTTTTGTCTGGTTATTTGTTGATCCTTCGGAGTTATATGGGGGATTCGGTACACTCATATTTGAAAACGTCCTGTGTGAAGGTCCGTGCTTAAACACTGAATACTATTTTTTTCAAAAACAGTGTTACACCTAATGAAGTTATCTGTTTTATGTGTTATGGTTTTTATTTTATATTTTTTCCATTTTATCTTTATGATTCAGATTTTCGTTTTATTTATCCTCTATACTTTCACTTTTTTCATTCCAGAGCTTGACAGATAATTATACAAATCTTCCCAACCTATTTTTTTTGATGCAGCGTGTTGTTCTCCATGTAGACATGGATTATTTTTTTGCAGCTATTGAAGAGAGGGAAAATCCGGACCTTAAGGGAAAAGCAGTAGTTGTCTGCATGCTTTCTGGACGAAGTGAGCTCAGCGGCGCTGTAAGCAGCTGCAACTATGTAGCGCGAGAGTTTGGTATAAGGTCAGGTATGCCCTGTACGAGGGCAAAAAAGCTGAATCCTGAAGCTGTCTTCTTGCCTGTCAGGAAGGATTTTTACACTCCAATCTCGGACAGAATCATGGAAATTCTCCGGAGTTATTCGGATGTTAGGGAGAACGGGGATGCTTTTGAGCAGGTCAGCATTGATGAAGCATTTGTGGAAATTACTGAGAAGGCAGGTGGAAACTTTAATCTGGCTTTTGAACTCGGGATGCAGATCAAGCAGGAAATAAAGGAAAAAGAAAAATTGACTTGCTCTGTTGGAATAGGGCCAAACAAGCTTATTTCCAAGATGGCTTCCTCTGTCAAGAAACCAGATGGGATTACAGTTATAAGCCCAAATGAGCTTGAAAACTTTCTCTGGCCACTTAAAGTTTCCAAACTCTGGGGAGTAGGGGACGTAACTGCAGGAAAACTGCAGGAAATGGGCATAGTTACAGTAAAAGATCTTGTCGAACATGACGTAATCGACCTTATTTCCACATTCGGAAAAGCCCGAGGTGTCTGGCTCAAGAATGCGGCAGCAGGAATCGATGATTCTCCCGTAAAAGAAAGAGACGGTTCCGAACAGATAGGAAGGATCGCAACACTGCCTGAAGATACCCTTGATATTGAGCTTATTTCCCCGTTACTTGAAAGGCTGGTCAAAGATGTAATCTCAAAACTGGATTTAAGAGGGCTTTCCTTCAAAACTGTAACTGTCACGGCCATAAATTCAAACTTCAGGATGTTTACTAAAAGCCGTACATTAAACCATCCTGTTTATTCAAAGGAAATTCTCCTGGATGTAGCTCACGAAATTGTGAGTGAATTCCTCCCCGAGACCAGGATTAATTTCCGGCGGATAGGAGTCAGGGTAGGAGAACTTCAGAAAAGAAAAGGTCAGAAAAGTCTCTTGGATTATTGAGTCTGACCTACTTCTAATCATATTTGTGGAATTAGTAAGTTTAGATTAAGAAAATAGTTAAATAAATTTAACAAGCGGACACACTTCTATACATGCTCCGCAGTGGACACAGCTTTCTTTAATTCTTACGTTCTTTCCTTTTATTTCGATAGCATTATGCTCACAGTG
>CAZCKG010000005.1:0-30775 GCA_964498825.1 uncultured Methanosarcinales archaeon | reverse complement strand
GGCAGTTGAAGATGAAGATTGAATATTTAAAGTACTTTTTTTGTGAATGCTCTGGCATAGTCTTCTGAACATTCTTTAGTAAATTCTCATAAATGTTTTTTGTCGGCATCCTATAGTAAATATTTCCGTAAATATTGCACCTTGAAATTTGTATTAAACCCTTTTAATCTACTCATTTTTACTTAACCTGTTTAATCTAACCTGTTTAATCTACTCATTTTTACTTAACCTGTTTAATCTAACCTGTTTAATCTAACCTGTTTAATCAAACCTATTTACTTCTTTTAAATGGAAACTTCCGATTCCATAAACTCATCTAATTTTTGATGAAATTTTTGATGAGTTCTCATATCTAAAATTAGAATCTAAGTTACAGTATGTAGAAATTAATTCTGATTCATATTATATAATTCAATGTATATTATTTAATAAGAGTTGGGAGAATGATCTATTAAACTAACAGGGAAATTAAGTTACTCAAATTATTCGAAAAGTTTTTTAGCAACATGTGCGATATAATTATCATAAATTTAAAACTGTGGTTTGAGATTTCCATGTTTTTTGAGTCCATGCTTCTGAAATATGAAACTTACCTTAAGCGGTCTTACTGGACCCTCAGGTTTCTACAAATAGCCGGAAAATTTGCCTTTCTTTTTCTGTTGCTGATTTTATTTAACGGGTATGAATTTGCTTATTTCTTACCCGGATTGGATACATTTATCAAAACTCAAACTTATGTCGAGCCTTACTGGCTTAATATATCCATTATGGCTTCAGGAGCGCTCTTATTCACTCTTTTTATTTCTATTGCTCACAAATTGTTCAGCAAAAAAAGCAAATTTAACCTTATAAACACACTTGAAGGGAGTTTTCCGGGACTCAGGACAAAACTGAGCACAGCATACGATAACAAGCAGAATTTCAATATAGTTACGAAAAAGCTTTTTGATGATGTATACAGGCAGCTGACTGAAATTAAAATAAAAAAACTGGCTCCAAGAAGACAGATTCTCAGAGCATTTGTCGTATTTCTGCTGTTTAGCGGGGCAGTCGTTTACTGTGTAAATGAAGGTTTCAGTTTTGACATCTCTCCAGGCAAACTGATGGGAAAAATTCCGAATTTGCTTGATGGAACGGCGTCTGGAAAGCAAGATGAGGAAACTGTTCCTGAGATTACGTACGATGTTGAAGCTGTCATAACAAAAAACGGAGAAAAGATTGAAATGGAGATAAATCCAACGCTTGGACTCGGTTTTACAAATCAGGTAAATACAAACACGGCTGGCAAGTTCGATGAAAGCTCAAAAGTTTCTAATGAAGATTTCAGGTACAGTCAAACATATACAGAAAACCTGCCTGAAGAATACGAACCTTTGATAAAACAATACTTTGAAAAACTCTCGTCTTGAAAAATAGGTGCACCAAGACGATATTAAATTAATTTACACGGTTTTGAAAAGTTGCTCAGGGTTGTTTTGCCATTATAAAAACTGCACCTGGAGAAGTTAAAATCATTATAGTAGTCCGAAAGGCGACTTTACACCCTGTTGAATTAATAATTTAAATCGTTGGCAAATTCAACGTAAACTCGGAGAATACGGGTTTGCAATTTGAAGAGTGTTAAAAATATTTATAAGTTGTGACTATATGAAAAAAGTAAATGGTATGCCAGTTTGAGCAAAAACAGATTCATGATTATTATAATAATGAGGAAGTTTCAATATGAAAGAAGTACAGGAAATTCAGCTTGAAGACTCGGAGCTAAACTTAAGACCTACTTATGAAAAAGCCCCTGCCATTTTTGAACTTATCTTTAAGGAAGTAGGCAACTCTATCGTCGGTCAGAAGGAAATGATCCGGCATATTCTCATTGCCATGCTGTGTGAAGGGCATGTTCTGGTTGAAAGTAACCCAGGTCTGGGAAAAACCCTGACAATATCCACTATTTCTCAGATTATGAATATGAAGTTTAGCAGGATACAGTGTACACCTGATCTCATGCCTGCTGATATTACGGGAACAGACATAATTGAAGATGACGAGAGAGGCTCAAAACACTTCAAATTTAAGCAGGGCCCTGTTTTTGCTAATATTGTCCTTGCAGATGAGATCAATAGAGCATCTCCGAAAACCCAGTCTGCTCTGCTTGAAGCCATGCAGGAAAAGCAGGTAACTGTAGCAAATACTACGTATCTGCTGGACAGGCCCTTTTTTATTCTTGCCACTCAGAACCCTATTGAAATGGAAGGGACCTATGCTTTGCCCGAAGCCCAGCTTGACAGGTTTTTAATGAAGATCCAGCTGAAATATCCTGACAAAGAAGAAGAATTTGAGATTGTAAATCGATATGCTGAAGCTTTCAGGCCCAGCGTTCAGAAATGTATAGATAAACAATCTTTCCTCGAGCTGCAGCAGATCACCCGCAGGATTCCGATTTCAAATAAGCTAAAGAAGTATGCAATCGACATCGTGAACCAGACCCGAGAGATGCCTGAAATGATAGAAGCAGGTGCCTCTCCACGTGCGTCTATAGCCCTTATTCTCTGTGCAAAAGCAAATGCCTTCCTTGATAACCGGGGATATGTCGAAAAAGAGGATATTGACTCTATGGCTCTGCCTGTACTTCGCCACAGGATCATACTCTCATTTGATGCTGCAAGAAACAGCATTACCAGCGATTCTATCGTCCTGAAAATCCTGGAGGGGAAAAAACAACTCAAAGAGCCCAGCCAGTAATAAAAGAAGGCGGGAGGCGGGAGAGAATATGGCTGAAGCAAAACATAAGATAGATACTTCATTCCTGAATCAGCTTGATAGGTATGCACTTCCTCTCAGGAATAGAGTAACAGCGGTCCACTCGGGCAGCCATATCTCAACAAAAAAGGGATCAGGACTTGACCTCGTAGACCACAGGAAATACAATCCAGGCGACTCGTTAAAAAAAATAGACTGGAACCTCTATGCGCGTACTGAAAAGCTCTATATACGCAGGTACGAAGAAGATAAAAACCTGAATATGATCATACTTCTTGATGCCAGCAGCAGCATGTTGTTTCCTGATAAATCCCCTAACAAATTCGAATACGCATCAACAATAGCCCTTGGGATCTCTTACGTTGTAATGAGATATAACGACCAGTACATGATTGCAACGTTTGCGGATGACGTAGACTATTCCAAAGCCCGTAAAGGCAGGGAGGAATTCCTTCGGACCATTGACAACTTATCCTCAATTTCGGTTAATGGAAAGACAAAGCTTGCAGACTGTGCAGATTCCATATATTCCAGAATAAAATCAAAATCAATGGTCTTAATAATTTCAGATTTTCTGGACAATCTTGATTCCATCCGGCATGCTGTCCACAGGCTTTCCAAGCACGAAATTGTGCTTGTGCATCTTTATGACGAAACCGAGATTTCCCTGCCTGAAACCGTGGACGGCACGGTTAAATTCATTGACAGTGAGACAAATGAGGAATTCAACATTTCCGTAGGGCCGGAATTCAAAAAAGAATACTCTGCCGAGTACAAGAAACATATGGCTGAACTGGATAAAATCGCGTACGATTTTAAAATTCCGTATTTCAGCATCAGCATTGAGAATAGACCGATTGATGCTGTTCTTACAATCATAGGTGAAAGGTGATCCTGCCTATGGACTATGAGTTTCCCCTGGGCCTGGCTGCACTTGCGGGCATAATTCCCCTGATAATAGTGTACCTACTTAAACCCAGACCAAAACAGATAATCCTGCCTTCTTTAATGTTTGTTCAAAGAATAAGCCAGAATATAAGCGCTTCCAGGCGTAAAATTACTAAAAAAATCACAGATCCTCTTTTCTTTTTACAATTGCTTGCCCTGATACTTCTATCAATTGCCATTGCAGGTCCTTTGCTGGATAACATTTCAGAAAACTCGGAAAAAGTTGTGGTCATAATAGACTCCTCAGCCAGCATGAGCGTACCTGACCGGATTAACGCTGCAAGATCCATTGCAATAGAGAGCCTTGGAAAAGAAAACACAATTGTTGCTGCAGAAAGTATTCCCGTAGTGCTTGCAAAGGATATTGATTCGAAGAATGCAAAAGAACTTGTCAGCAACATGAAAGCTCGAGATACCCCTGCAGATGTTCCGGAATCTATTCTTACCGTTGTTAATGATAAGGAATACGAAAATGCAAGAATCGTAGTGATTTCGGATTTTGAAAACTGGGCAGGAAGGGCTCCTGAGACCTACGTCAAAATTGCTAACGCAAAAAACATGCAACTTGAGTTCAGGCAGGTTGGTAAACCTGCTATTAACTACGCAATCGTAAACGGCTATTTGAAAGACCGTAATGATGGCACATATGACTATATGTGCACTGTCAAAAACTTTGGCAATGAAAGTGCAAGGCTCGATGTTCAACTTGAAAGTAAATCCGGGCTCTTTTCCCCTCAAAAAATAAACAATTCACTTTCCCTGGAGGGATTCGGAGCTCAGCAAATAACATTTTCCAGTATTCCAGAGGGCGCGTCAGCTGTGAAAATTCTAAATAAGGATGCAGTTCCCTGTGACAACATTGCCCATATCTCCATTCCTGAAATCACTCCGAAAAAAATGCTTATATTAACGGATATTGATCCTGCTTCCAGCAAGTCTCCTGTAATAACAGCACTATCCTTGATTCCCGATAATAATGTTGACGTGCAGAATAAGCTGCCGGATGACTTTGAAAAGTATGATACTATTGTGATAAGTTGCGAGTATGAGCCTCTTTCAAGCTCCGATGTCAGGAAAGTAGTAACATATGCGAAAAACGGGAAAAATCTGATTGTTATAGGAAACGGCTGCCTGTATAATTCTTCAGAAATGCATGGGCTTTATCCGGTCCTTCCCGTAGATATAGTTTCAATTAAAGAGGAAGACAGCCACACGATTGAGACTGCAGGAAGTGGAAACAATATTTTTAAGGAAGTATCATTTGATGAGGTGTACCTGCGCAAATACCTTGTTGCTGTTCCGAAGGATAATATTTCGGTGCTTGCCGAACTTGAAGGGGTCGGACCTGTTGCTTGTGCGTGGAACATTAAAGATGGGACAACGACCTATGTCGGGCTGAGCGACACTATTGAAAAAGAAGCCTGGACAAATTTCCCTACTATTCCTACATATCCTGTTTTCTGGGCAAAACTTCTCAAGTACATATGGGGAATCGATGATATCAGCGAAACCAATGTAAACACAGGCAGGTACCAGGCGTTCGACCAGAATACCATAATCAAAACCCCTACGGAAACTATAAGCAGCAAGTTCATTTACTATGATGAATGCGGGCTCTACCACCTTAACCAGAAAACTGTCGCTGCCAATCTTTTCGATTCCGCAGAATCAAACACCTTCACGGAGAAAAGATTAGATCTGGAGGGCGAGAACTCAGAGATTAAAAAAGAGGATCTGCAGACCAGATCCCCGGACAAAATCCGAAAATACTTAATTTACATCCTGTTGCTACTGCTTATTATTGAAAATGTTATCATGTTCAGGAGGAAAATCATATGAGCTTTGATTTTCTATACAAAACGGAATTAATCCTCCTGCTTCCTCTGTCAATTCTCGTACTTCTGGGGCTGAGAACAAAAATCAGTAGAAAACATTTGTTTTTCCATGCGCTTGTTGCGTCCCTCCTGATTATAGCGCTTGCAGCTCCTTTTTCTACAGAGATGAGTTCTCCGAAAACCAGCCAATCCAAAATAACCATAATATCTGACGAGAGTGCCAGTATGGAGCTTTTCCAAAAGGGGGTTCCGGAAAACATTTCTGAAAAACTTAACAGTAAGATCCCGGTTACCATTACAGCGCTTTCGGGGCAGCATACTTCTCTGGGGGATGCTATTATCCAGCAGGCTTCTCCTGAAAACTATGTACTTGTAGTTTCTGATGGACAGAGCAATTCAGGAACTTCAATTGAAGAGGCTCTCTCTTATTGCCAGAAAAACAATTTTCCTGTATCTGCACTTGTCCCGCATACTCTCAAAGAGGACCTCAGTGTAGAAATTGAAGGGGAAAATGAGCTTGTAATAGATAATGAGGCTTTCTTCAAACTAAATATTCGAAAATCTACTGAAAACGAAATGAAGTATCAGGTCAGAGTTACAGTTGACCGGAAACAGGTAATGGAAAAGGAAATTACCCAGACCGGAAGAATAGAAAGCATTGAACTCAATCATACTTTCGATACACTGGGCCCGCACACAATAAAAGCAACCCTTCATCCTGCAGGCATAAGTGTAAAGAGCCTGGATTATTTTGAGAACAATAACCAGTACATGAAATGCGTATACGTAACCCCAAAGCCCAGGGTGCTTTTTGTAACGAAAGAACCTGGTTCTCCTCTGGCAAGTATGTTGAATGAAGTTTATGATGTATCTTCTTCCAGATCAATCGGTTCCCTTGAAGGTTTCGATGCAGTCATTCTCGACAACCAGGCTGCGTCGACAATCTCGGATTCTGAAGTTGAGACTTTGAAGAAATACATCATCGGAGGAGGCGGTATGGTGGTAGTTGGGGGAGATGACTCTTTCGATTACCCTGCAGATAGCACGTATCAAAATACACAATTTGAAGAACTCCTTCCGGTGATATCAAAACCTTCAAGCTGGAGAGGCGGCAGGAATGTTGTCTTAATGCTTGATGTTTCGCCCAGCACCCTTCAAAGCAACAATATTGGCGGGCGGGTCCTGGACGATATACTGTCAAATGCAGTACTTCTTCTTGAAAGCGATCTTTTAAAAGATGCAAGAGTAGATGTAATTACTTTCGGAAGCAAGGGACAGGATATAACAAACGGGTTCCTGGATATGTCAAAGGAGTCGAATAGACTATGGCTTGACACTGAGATTCGTAAAATAAAGCCATCAGGAGACTCGACATCTCTCGAAAGAGGACTAATTACTGCACGCAACCTGCTTAAGGCACAGAACGAAAGTGCAGATGCTGAAATTATAATCGTTTCAGATGGAGGGATCGGCAATACGGCTGAGGGGGATATCAGGTTTGACAAAGCAGTTACTTGTGCCAAAACCCTTCATGAAAACGGGATAGGAATCCACTTTGTCCACATCCATGCCCCAAGAACACAGTTTCAGGTTACTTCCAAAGGTAAATATTATCCAGATCTCTTCATGAACAGACTGGGTCTATCCGAAAACTATAAAAAACTGGAGCCAGGCCAGAGAATTAATGTCAGTTTCTCTAACGAGAATTCGGAAGAGTCCGAGGAAAAAGAAGAAAATTATTCCAGCGGTTCATTGATAGTTTGCGACCCCAGACACTTCATTACAAAGGAGTTGCCTGAAACGGAAAGTGATGTTTTAGGTTATAACGAGGTAACTCCAAAATCCGAAGCAAACCGGCTCGTGACAACAAGACTGGGCAAACCCGTTCTTACGATCTGGAGACTTGGTCTCGGTCGTGTTGCAGCGATTACGACTGATAACGGTTACAGTCATGGCATGCCCTGGGCCTCTGGTCTCTACTCAGGAAATGACAGCCTGATTGTTACAAGAACTCTAAACTGGGCAGTTGCAGATACCGAAATGTCGGAAAATATCCAGCTAAAAGTTCCTGACCTTAAAGTAGACCAGCCAGGCAGAGTTCTTATCACAACAAAAACGGATGGAGCTCCAGAACTCTATTTCGATAAGAAACGCATGGAAATTACACCCATCGGGAACGATATGTACGAGTCATATGTAACCCCGGAAACGTTTGGTCTCCATAAGATTTCAGAAAAACCTGCGGGTGTAAACCAGACTGAAAAACTTACTCCTGAAAAGTTTGGTGTAGATAGCTCTTCATGGAGACCTGCATCAGCAAACTGTCCTGACGAGTATACTCATATTGGAGAAAACCCCCTCTTCAGAACAGCCCTGCTTGAAAACGGCGGAAAGGTTTACACCACAGGTGATATCTATTCGCGAATAACGAGCGACTCCTTAACCAGTACGGAAAAAAAGGCCATGGCAAAGGTCTTGTATACAAAATATATCATCTTCCTGGCTTTCCTTCTTTATTTGATATACACGGTATATCATACGTATAATACCCGGATGAAATGAGCCAGTTAAGTGACTCTTTTTATTCGGAAATTAGTTTTTCCTTTCTTGTCTGATTAGCTTTTCATCTTTATCCTGAATGAGATAGTATAATATTAAATCAATGAACAAATTATTAGAGAGATAAACTAATCAATGAGTAATCAAATAATATTAAGTATTAAAAATATTATATATGATGACTGCATACTATAATTTGCGTTCTCATCTCTTTAACACCCCACTAGCAGACAACACCTACTCCAGAACACTACTCCACAAATAAAGAGATAGAAAAGAAACTCGCAACCAAAGTAAAAGTACCTCAAAACCTCTTCCCCAACTAAAATAAAGTGAGTCTCTTGAATATCGTTCGGAACTCCCAGGTATTTTTTGGATGAGAACGCTTCCTCTTTTAAAAAGAATTATTAAATCACATTTACATTCAATTTATAAAAACATTAGGAATTTGAATGAATTAGTCTATTATCTTTTAGTATTCCAAAATCTTAATTAGTGTTTTTAGATTTCAAAATATCAGGATACGTCAGAAATTCTCCAGGAAAAAAGAAAATTGTCAATTCGCATACAGCAATATCCGATGTCAAATTTCCTGTAACGATTTGTTTGATCATTGGAATTATACGGAGATATGTCTTCTTTTCTGTTTTCAGAGTTTCCAGAAGCTTCATTCAATGTTGGTATCTGATTTTGTACCTTACTACAATTACCAGACGTGTGAATGCTCAAAAACATGGGATTCTTTTCGTAATATGAGCCAGCAGGATATATAAGTGTACTTTCTCTTATTATTATTCTCTCTGGTCTTGAAGCAGCGGAGTTTACTGTCAGTAATGCTAAGACAAGTAAGATCAAAATAAAATTAAGTTTTTTAATACCTATTCCTCCTGATGTTCTATCAATCCATAAAAATAATTAGATATAACAGTATTTATTATTTTCTAAAAAATCAAATAAATATATTTATACTGATTTTGAATAGCTATCTGAGGTTTATTGTATTAAAAGTCAAAAGTATAAACTTCTTGATTATTAATTTCAACAGCAGCTGACCGATTTGAATTACTTTAAAATAAGATAAGCTGTAATTTTTGAGGATGCACCATTGGATGACCAAAGTTTGGTGTTGTAAAGTTAGACCAATGAAAAAAAGTTAGATTAATAATGCAGGAATAGAAAAATAAAATATTATTATACATTAAAAATATTATATAGGTTGAGGTCATAGTATAAATTGCGTTCTCATCTATCAAGACCACAGAGCAAAGACCTATTCCACAAGAACTACTTCAACGCCTACTCCGAAAAATCTACTCTATAAGTGAAGAGAAAATAATTAGAGAGCTCACAACCCTTGAGTCCAATACTCAACCTCTTCATAAAAGATCTCTTAAGTGCCGTTCGGAACTTCCAAAGATTCAAGATGAGAACGCAATCTTTTCTCCAAAATGAAAAAATGTTAATCTTCTTTCTTTCTGAAGTAAAAATTTAGATATGAAGATTTCAGCCTGCAAATTCAGTAAGTTAAAAGAAATAGGCAAATTAAAGAAATAGGCAAATTAAAAAATAAATAGTTAGATAAATAGATTAAAATATATCAGGTTAAAAACAGTAAGTCTAAATCAGTCACTCTTCTCCTATGTTTGCTTTCTCCCTTTTAAAAATTGCAGTTACTGTCCCTTCTTCATCAATATCATCCTTAATAACAACAAGTTCCCAACCCTCATTTCCGATTCTTTCAAGGTCGCTCATCTGCTGTGGCATGTGTACTGCATGAATCCTGCGAGCATCATACTCCCATAGTTTTATCACTTGATACCCCCTTGTCAGCGATAAATAGTAAATTTCAATAAATTAATATTGCAGTGAACCTATAAATAACTGAAACAAAAGAAAAAAATAATATAATTTTACTTTCTCTCGACGTATTTAAATGTCCCTTTCTTAAGTGATGCATTTAGCAGTTTTTTTCTTACTCCTTATCCATGTTTCAGGTAAGTCGTCTGGCCGCTAGTTGACTCTTGACTTAATCCTCACCTGAGTAGTTCAGTTCAGGAACTGCGGATCGAAAAAGTTTCCCATTCTCAAATTTAATTCTGCGAATTCTTTCACGGGCCATAAAATCCAGCACAAGTTCTATATCTTCAGGATAAGTTGTTTTTGGATATAAGGGTACAAGAGGTTCAGAATTTTGTCCTGAAACTTAAAATAGGAGTCGAAATTTCTGTTTTAGAACAATGGTTAATTCATGGTGATAAGTATATATGTATTTACAGTCTCAAAGAGTTACAAATTGAGATGCCGACCCAAAAGGTCGATATTACTCAATTTTATTCTTGACATTCAATTTATTAATTTTTGCGAATGTGTGAATTTCGTATCTGGAAAAATTGTACATAAATTGCAGCAAAAACGAGAAAAGAAGAATTTTCGCTTTTCAAGATTGTTCTTTTGATAGTTTTCAGCTACATGAGTGAAAATGAAAGTATGAAAACATAAGACGCATAATTGTACCTCACTTTCCGCAGATGTCCTTCAATTTTTCACAATTTTTCTTGCTATCGTTTTTGCTGAAAAATACCCAGGTTACTCAAACATGTATTTTTGGAATTTCCCGAAATTTTCGATCTTTTGCCTTCATTGAAATACTTTCTATTCCCATTTCCGAGGCTTCAACTGAGACAATTATTGCAAATTTTCTAATAATTCCCCAAAAACGATAACAGGAAAAATGTTATTTTTTTGCAGACATCTGCGGAAGGTCGGATTTATCTATAACTGGGCTTTAGAACAGAAAATAAAAACTTATTAACAAACTAAGAAATCAATTTTAAGGTTTAATTTACAGCACATATTAGGAGACCAGGCTAAAAAGCTAGGGTGGGGAGAATCCCCTTTAAGACAGAATAGCTTTTAAACAGTAAAAATCTAGATACTTTTTGTAATTACTTTCGGTAATATCGCATCTGACTTCGGAACATTTAATCCCCTGTCATAAATTTCAGGCAATTTGTTTCATGCGTTCGATGTTCTCGAGCACAAGTTTGCTTTCGGCTATGATTTCTTCTTCGATCTTGCTGACAATACGATCCATAGGGACTGTTAGCCTGTACAGCTTGATTGGTCTGCCCTTACCTTTTGATGTTTTTTCTTCCCGGATGTCAATCCAGTCGTTTTTGCGGAGGTACCGCATAGCAACACTGACTTCCGGTTGTCTCAAGCCTGATACCATTTCAATGCTCTGGGAAGAAATTTCCCTTCCTTTTGCAAGACAGGCAAGGGTAATAGCTATTGGCCTACTGATATTGATTCTTCTAAATAATTCAATCATTTCATATTCTTTTGATCCCATCATGAGAGGGATCTCATCGTGTACGTTAGCAATTTCCATTGCTAAACCACTTTCATCTACCATTAAATCACCCGATAGTAATATACAATTAAATAATATATAAGTTCATATTTTATATAGTTAACATGTGTGAAACTGCATATAGTATTACAGTGTTAGAAAGTGGTAAAAAATAGGTTTTGAGATAAGCTCATTATATAAATAATTAGAAGGCATAATAATTACATATTCAATATTTTTTGACATAATTTGCCTATTTATTAACATATATAAATTTCTCGCACGGATAATCAAAAACCGTGATAAGCTCACTAGGAGTAAAACCTATTCTTTTGTACAATTCCCTCGCTACTTTGCCTTTGGGATCATCTTCCCGATAGGATATAACGGTAAAACAACTGCCTTCAGGAAAAAAGGCAAACATATCCCTGATTAAGGCAGTAGCCGTGCCCAACCCGCGGTACTGAGGATGTACTGCGAGAAACTCAAGTTCTTTGGATTCTCTTGAAAACAGCAGGGCTCCAATCAACATATCGTTTTCTTTCGCTACCAAAGCGCCTTGTTCGAGTATCCTTGTTGACAACCCTTTTTTATACTCGTCCATGTCAAGACCCGGAAAATTGTCTTTCACAAGCTCCAGTAATTTTATCCAGTCATCTACATCGTTGTTTTGCGCAAATCCTATATTCATAAAAACACCATCAGATGGTGCATGAGAAACTCATTAAACTTGATAAGAGTTTCGATTCTTGTTTTAGTGGATCTTGCTCGCGAATGAAAGATATTTGGATGTTAAGATCGCGGATCATTAAATTGACCTCTGGCAAACTTCAGCAGTACTTTCTGTTTTACAAGCTTCACATTGCATTATTATTACTTCGCTAAGATTCTATTGGCATTATCTTTGTGTTTTTATGTAAATAGTTATTCATTTTAAATCAACATAGTTTTTTTAGTTTATCCTGAGTAATATTTCTCCTCTCTTCGCGCAACAAAAAAGATTTAGGAGTTCCTAAGGCTAATTCCCGTCAATTTATTGGCGGGATATATCCGCGGCTTCAGTCGTGAAAATAGTCACTAACTACCAATTACTACCAATCTTCACCAAATTGGTAGTAAATCTTTTATCTCAATAACTACCAATATCTACCAAAATGTAACGAATTGGTATTCATGAAGATTCCACAGCCGGCACCAGACATATGGGAGATCCTCAAAAAAGACCCAGGGGTAATATCCATGATTACAAATCCTGAGATACAGGAACACATCGCGAAATACAATAGGGATTATTTGCACTGGGACGAACTTAGGCATCGGAAATTGCCGATGGAAGCTGAAAAGATGTGGGCTCTATTAAAAAGTGCAAGGATACTTCAGGCAAAGATGTTTAATTTCGGAGAATGGACATTTCAATATGTTCTGACTGGAGAGACATTGCGAAGGTTGCACCTGCTGGATACGAAAGGCGCTGGAAATCTTGAGAGTGGACCTGGAGGAATAAGTGCTGCGGATAGGAAGCGGTATATTGTCAACTCTCTAATGGAGGAGGCTATAGCTTCCAGCCAGCTTGAGGGCGCAGCTACTACAAGAGAAGCGGCAAAGAAGATGCTTCGGCAGAAAAGCAAGCCAAAGGACTACTCTGATAAAATGATTCTCAACGGTTATCAGACTATGCAGATGATAGCTGAGATGAGGGATAGATCCATTAACGTGGAAACCCTGCTTCGGATTCACAGGGAAATTGTCCGAGATACTCTTGAAAAAACAGAGGAAGAAGGACGTTTTAGGGACAACAATGAAATTGTTGTGGTCAATCCTCAGGATGTGAGTATAGTATATCACACTCCACCTGATTACAAAAAGATTCCTGATCTCATGGAGGAATTCTGCAAATTTGCCAGCATTGATGAGGATGATTTCATCCACCCGCTCATTAAGGGAATCATACTTCACTTCCTAATAGGCTACATTCATCCATTTACCGATGGTAACGGACGCTGTGCAAGGTCCGTATTCTATTGGTATATGCTTAGCCGTGGTTACTGGCTTTTTGAGTATACGCCGATATCCAGGATACTGCTGCACTCCAAAACAAAATATGCAAAGGCCTATCTCTTCACCGAGACCGATTCTAATGATCTCACATATTTTATAAATTATAATCTCTCAGCAATAGAGAAGGCACTTGTAGATTTTGAAGATTATATAGCTATTAAGAAACATGAACAGTACGAGACCATGCAGATCATTGAAACCTCTGAGAGTCTGAACCTCAGGCAGGCAGATATATTTAAAGGTCTGCTCAAAGAACCCGAGAGATACGTCTCTATAGCTGAAATCAAAAGTAAATACAATGTAGCTTACGATACAGCAAGGAATGATATGCAATATCTTGAAAAGCTTGGTTACATTGAAATGATAACAAGAGGCAGGAGTTATATGTACAGATATAAAGGAGTAAAAAAATGATGGTCAATACTCTAATATCAACTACTACTAAAAACTACCAGTTATTGCCAAATTGGTAGTAACTCTTTTATATGTAGCATTAACTCTAAGGCGGGAAGTCCCTTCCTCGCTTTCGTCAGAAAGCAGGGAGGGGTAGTTCACTTTGTCTCTCAAAGCTTCAAAAAATTGAAGTTTTTCATTAGGGGTCATAGACAGATTCCCACTTTCTCTTCAAATGGAATGTCAAGCAACTTATTTTCAAGCTTCTTGAAAAGTGCCATATATTCAGTTTCATATTCTCTCACGACGTGGATTTTCATCAAAAATGGAACTTATGTTTCAATCCTTGATTTAGTGGATCTTGCTCGCGAATATCAGGAGAAAGATGAAGCCATTTTTTCATCTCCAATGGAGATTACAACCAAATATTTAAAGACTTCTTGCCAGATTCTTTTTTGGATTGAATATTTCACATATATGAAAATGTGTCTTATTTATTTCCCTCTTTGTCCAGGGCTACATATTGTACTTGCACTCCTGGTTGTGAATCGGCCATTTACCCTTTATTTCTTGAGAGTTGAAGACATTAAGACCAGTAAAGTTTGAATTGCATTTGGGACAAAAGAGGCGAGGAAGCTGTTTTTAATTAAGCATAGGGGCTTTGGGAGAGTTGTTATAAATGCAACAAATATGTAAAATTGCAACATAGATATGATTGAAATAACTTAACAAGGACATGGTGCTAATAGATGAGTCATATTATTCTTCAACCTTCAGGAAGTAAAGATGCAAGAGAGCATTACGTAAATACAATTGAACGGCCTATAGAAATTTCACGGCTATCCAAATTTATCGATAAATCAGATACTGATAAATTGAAAGGACTGTATCCCGATGAAAAAGTTCCTGTTTGGGGTGTAACGCCTGGAAAGAACCATGCGAATAAAAACAAATGGGATAAGATTGAATCCGGTGACATTGTCTTGTTTTCTGGAGATAATAAAATATTTGCATCTGCAACAGTTTCATTCAAATTGCATAACAAGAATCTTGCTGGGAATTTATGGGGGATGGATGCTGATGGTGATACTTGAGGACATATTTACTTTTTAGATGAAGTAATGAAGCATGATATACCTTATGAACGCTTCAATAGAATTGTTGGGTATAAACCAAATTATATAATTCAAGGATTCAACGTTTTGGATGAATCAAAGAGTGATAATGTAATATTCTCATTTGATCTCAGCAGTAGCATTTACTATCCACCTGTATCTAAAGGAGATTTTGAAAAAGCAGTTAAGGAGTTTGATCCTACAAAACCCCTTGACTCTGAAGCCAAAGTTCAGGTTAGAAATGAACAAGCCTACTTACGAAAGTACCTCTTTCATGACAAGAAGATTTCAACTTGTGCAATTTGTGGACGTGAACTCCCTGTAGATTTACTAGTCACAGCTCACTTAAAGAAAAGGGCTGAATGCACAGGTGAAGAGAAACTAGACTTGAATATTGTAGTTCCGATGTGTAGCCTTGGGTGCGATGCTCTGTATGAAAAAGGGTATATTGCAGTTTCAAATACAAAAAAAATTAGAACATATCAACCACCGAGTTTACCAACAAATCTCATTGAGTACCTGAATGTTTTAGACGGGAATATCTGTAGTATTCATAACGACAAAAATTCAAAGTATTTTGAATGGCATGAAAAAATTACATTTAAGGGGTAAATAACAGATAGTAGAAAGGAGAGAAGATGGGCAAGCTTTATGAGCACATAAAATTCAAAAAAGATAAGAAAAGCGCCCACGGAAAAAATATGCTACCCGGAAGTTACTAAAGCATTAAAAAAGTAAGGAAAAAAAAGTAGATACTTTATCACGAAATTTAATTTTTCCGTCTTTATCTACCTGTAACAACTTTACGCATCAAACCAAATAATGCAGCAACTAAGCACATCACAGCAAGTGACAACAGCATAGGAATCCGCAATAAAAGCAAATTAATACTATTCACAACAATAGGAGGCAAATCAGATTTATTTTTGAGAAATTCAAATAAAAAAGATTAGCGTCAGAATTCGTGAGATAATAAAGACCTATAAAAACCAACAGAATGTTTGACTCAATTTTTATACGCTCGACGAGGTAGCAGCATTAAACAGCTACAATTCCATAGTTCTTTGTCAGGCTCTTGAAGAGTGATTTTACTTCTCTGCCGTTACTCACAAATTGATGCATGAACTGCAGGATATCTCTTTCCAGCTCTTCCTTGGGAACCAATCCTTAAATTATTATTCTTTGAATATCTTTTGGATTTAGTGGAAATAAAAAGATATATTAATAAGAAAATTGATTATCTTAGAATAAATATGGAATTTTCTTAGATAACATTTAACGTTTGGGGGTTTAAGAACTCAATATGGGTCATTTATTGGAGAATATTATTGATACCATAGGTTCTAGATTATCTATCCAGGACGGGCTCCATGTACTTATTATTCTTACATGCTTTTTTTTGTTATTAACCTTGAAGTATTCAAAAAAAGTAAAAGAAATATCAGGCTCAAATAGTGAAAAAACTAAAAAAATCCTTATTTTTTTTATTTTAGCAATTTTACTAATAACAGTTTGTCATCTTTGTTATGAAACCTATTATTTCCCAAAACCATCTCAAGATAAATTTACTGTTTTGATTTCTCCACTTAAGTTAGATAACTCCGAAGTAGATTCTGACACTGCCAATGAAATGAAGGAAAAAATTGAAAACACCACAAATGGCAGTATACAAGCTAAAGTTTTAGATTCGTCCCCGATAACTAATGAGGATGAGGCTATTAATAAGGGAAAAAAAGCTGATGCGCATATCGTTATATTTGGCGAACAGAAACGAAAAATGAGAACTGTTAATGAAACTGAGTTTCATGTAATTCCAGTTCAAACAAATCTTGACACGCTGCCACCACAATCGATGACTCCAGATGTAACTGATAACTCAACCTTTAAAGCAAAATTTAGTCCTTACAGTGAGAAAAATCCTATCTCAATAGTTGAATCTTTAACTGAAAATGAGTCTTCAACTTTATCTGCAGTTTATGCACTTGAAAACTATGTAAAATCTAATTATGATTCTGCAATTGGCCTGTTTGAATCCATTAAAGATTTTGAAAGTAAAGACTCGGTGTTGTTCTATATAGGAAACTGTTATTTTTCTAAAGGGGAGTTTAACAAGAGCTTGCAGTATTATAACAAATCAATTGAACTTGGCCCAAACAATACAGATGCCTGGAATAACAAAGGAAATGCTTTTAGTAAATTGGGGAATGACACGGAAGCGATAAAGGCATTTGATAAAGCGATAGAAATTGACCCTGACAATTCGGAGGCCTGGAATAATAAAGGAGTAGCTCTTGGGAATTTGGGAAATGACATGGAAGCAGTAAAGGCATTTGATAAAGCATTAGAAATTGACCCTGATAATTCAGATGCATGGAATAACAAAGGAGTAGCTCTTGAGAATCTGGGAAATGACACGGAAGCAATAAAAGCCTACGATAGAGCAATAGAACTTGACTCTAACAGTTCAGCTACATGGAATAACAAAGGAGAAGCTCTTGAAAATTTAGGGAATAACGAGGAAGCAATAAAAGCATATGATGAAGCATTAGAAATTGATCCTAACAGTTCAGCTACATGGAATAACAAAGGAGACGCTCTTGAAAATCAGGGAAATGACGAGGAAGCAATAAAAGCCTACGATAGAGCAATAGAGCTTGACTCTAACAGTTCAGATGCCTGGAATAGCAAGGGAGTTGCTCTTGGGAATTTGGGAAATGATACGGAAGCAATAAAAGCATATGATAAAGCATTAGAAATTGACTCTAACAGTTCAGCTACATGGAATAACAAAGGAGACGCTCTTGAGAATTTGGAAAATCACAAGGAAGCAATAAGGGCATTTGATAAAGCATTAGAAATTGACCCTAAATATTCAGATGCCTGGAATAACAAGGGAGTTGCTCTTAGGAATTTGGGGAATGATACAGAAGCAATAAGGGCATTTGATAAAGCAATAGAAATCGACTCTAACAGTCCAGATGCTTGGAATAACAAGGGAGTAGCTCTTGGGAATTTGGGGAATGATACAGAAGCAATAAAGGCATACGATAAAGCAATAGAACTTGATCCTGAATATTCAGAAGCCTGGAATAACAAAGGAAACGCTCTTGAGAATTTGGCGAATTACGACGGAGCAATAAAAGCATATGGCAAAGCAATAGAACTTGATCCTGAATATTCAGAAGCCTGGAACAACAAAGGAGTCGCTCTTTATATTTTGGGAAATTACAAGGAAGCGATAAAGGCATTTGATGAAGCAATAGAAATTAACCCTAAATATTCAGAGGCCTGGTATCACAAAGGAAACGCTTTTAATAAATTGGGAAACTACAAGAAAGCAATAAAGGCATTTGATAAAGCAATAGAACTTGATCCAGAGTATTCAGAGGCCTGGAATAACAGAGGAATCTCTCTTTATATTTTGGGAAATTACAGGGAAGCAATAAAGGCATTTGATAAATCAATAGAAATTAATCCGAACTTTTCAGATGCATGGAATAACAAAGGAATCTCTCTTTATATTTTGGGAAATTACAGGGAAGCAATAAAGGCATTTGATAAATCAATAGAAATTAATCCGAACTTTTCAGATGCCTGGAATAACAAAGGAGTCGCTTATAATATTCTGGGTAATTACGAGGAAGCAATAAAGGCATTTGATAAGGCAATAGAAATTAATCCGAACTTTTCAGATTCATGGAATAACAAAGGAGTCGCTTTTAATAAATTATGGAATTGTGAGGGAGCAATAAAGGCATATGATAAAACACCAGAAATTGACCCTAGCTATTCAGATACCTGGAATAACAAAGGAAATGCTCTTTATAATTCGGGGAATTACGAAGAAGCAATAAAGGCATATGATAAAGCTCTAGAAATTGACCCTGACTATTCAGATGCCTGGAATAACAAAGGAAATGCTTTTAGTAAATTGGGGAATTACGAGGAAGCAATAAAGGCATATGATAAAGTACTGGATATTGATCCTGACCGCGCAGATGTCTGGAACAACAAAGGAAATGCTTATAGTAAATTATGGAAATGTGATGAAGCAATAAAGGCATACGATAAAGCACTAAAAATTGACCCTAACTATTCAGATGCCTGGTATAACAAAGGAGTTACTCTTTATATTTTGGGGAAATACAAGGCAGCAATAGAGGCATATGATAAAGTGCTTGAACTTAACCCTAAAGACTCAAAAGCATTGAGTTCCAAACAGTTAGCCCTCAGTCAGCTGGATTAATGAATGGGATTCGGACCTATAATTGAAGCAATAATGCTTTTATGACTGCTATCGACAGGTTTAGCCTACTGGTGTGTAAGTCCCATATAGTATAATCATTTTGAAACATTAGTATATGGAGATGGAAGCATGTTGGAAAGCAGAATTATAGCTGCACGATCTGATGACAATTATATAGAAGAGATTTGCTTTGAAGGCGATATCCTTTCGGAAGTCGATATCGCAAGGATAGAATTTGAATCGGTACAGTTTATAGAGTGCCAGTTCAGCAAATGTAAGTTTCCAAAAACCAGTTTTTACAATTCGGTGTTTAATAACTGCAATTTTGCTAATTGCAGTTTTATGGAAAGCTACTGGAAAGGCTCCAAAATGTTAAAGTGCAAGGGTGATGGAGGCAACTTCAGCCAGAGCCACATGAAAGAAACCTCTTTAGTGGACAATTCCTTTCGATATGCAGATTTTTCAAATTCTGTATTGGAGAACTGCACTATTCGTGACTGCAATTTCACAGAAGCCTTATTATCCGAGATTCAGTTAAAGAAACCCACACTGAAAGCGGTTAATTTCGCAGGAGCGGATTTCTTTAAAGCCTTACTCAAAGACATTGATTTATCGGATTGTATCATTGATGGGATCACGGTATCCGATACATGCAAAGAACTTAGAGGGGCTATAATCAATGCCGAGCAAGCAATGGAACTTGCGAGGATTCTGGGAATCAAAATTGTATAAGGAATTGACAACCCCTCTCAACAATTGCTATTTCAAAAATCTCCGGTGCCCCATATTATGCCGGCTTTGGTTTCCTGCTAATATTACAGTTATCCGTAATGTCCCTCCAAATAGCTTTATATCGGGCTATCCGGCTAAAGATATTAATCTGGCTGATGATAAAGGGAAGATTAATCTGAATGATTCAGCCTAATAAAGCCTGATACCAATATCATTCATAAAGGAATAAAATTTACTAAACTGATAATTCTTCATTTTTATTTAAACATTACATATAAACCAATGTCAGATAAGATGGGACTTGAAAAAAAGACACATTCAGCTTGTATGGGTGTGTTTATTAATAGTTCTTCTGCAATCTGTTTTCAATGACTTATCCCCCACGATCCGATACTGAATAGGCAAAAAACCCATGGCAACCCTTAAGTATAATACTCCCCATTTGTTTTTCGTAATGTTAAGTTCTACCACAAACTACACTGAATCCAATTTACCTTTATCTGTAGTAGTTGTAGTAGTGGTAGTACTATTCGCTTGAGCAAGAAAAAGAAACTATTCTGGCTCAAGCGTGCTGTTTTTGGTTATTATACTGAATAGTGAATCCTGTGCCAGTTTTGTTTCTTTCCGGGAGTTTTTAGATGAAAGAAATGAATGGAGCAGAAGTCCTGATTAAGTGCTTGGAGGACCTTGGTGTCAAACACATCTTTGGCTATACGGGAGCAGCAATACTTCCGGTATTCCATGCCCTCAGGAATAGTGATCTTGAGATTATAATTAATTCCAACGAGCAATCTGCAGCATTCAGCGCAGCAGGTTATTCACGGTCAAGCAATCGGGTAGGTGTAGCCATAGTCACATCCGGACCTGCCATAACCAACACTCTCACCAGCGTTGCTGATGCTTATGGGGACAGCATTCCCTTGCTTGTATTTGCAGGGCAGGTTCCTGAGCATAAAATAGGCACTGATTCCTTCCAGCATATTAATGTCAAAGGTATCTTTAGGGATGCAGCCAAAAAGGTCATACAGCTCTCCAATAATGATGACATAGAAACCATAATCAAGGATGCTTATTACTTTGCCAAGTCAGGAAAGCCCGGCCCTGTAGTCATAGATTTCCCTCTTGATAAACAGATGAAAAACCATGAGTATCATGGTATGAACATCGCAAGGTTCGAGGGAAGTCATCACGATGATAGACATCTGTCTGAAGAACAATGCAAAGAATTTTTTAGATTATTGCTCAAATCCAGAAGACCCCTGCTCTATCTTGGAGGCGGTCTGAACTCGGAACCTGGAAGCCAGGCTGTCAGGGAATTCAATGAGCTTTTCGGAATACCTTCTGTTAATACCCTCATGGCAAAGGGTGTCGTTGACGAAAGGGATGACTTGAACCTGGGAATGCTGGGAATGTTCGGTACACCGTATGCAAACATGCTTATACAGAAGAACGACTTCTTCTTCGCTATCGGGGTAAGATGGGATGACCGGGTTGCGGAAAAGGTCGGGTTTGCAATAGGCACTGACATAGCTTACATTGATATCAATCCCAAGAAAATGCATCAGATAAAAATCGAGCGTAGCCCGAAATTCACATTCATTGGGGATGCCGCCACAGCGCTCCGCGATCTACTGAACTATGCCAGGAAGAATAACATCTGTCTGGATATTCGGGGATGGCAGATGCATGCAAGAGACCTGAAAAGGTCGTGGCCTCTGGATTACAACAGGACATCCGAATATATACAAGCTGCCGAGGTAATTTCAATGCTTGCAAACTACGTTGACGGAAGCACAAACGTAACCACTGGTGTAGGCAACCACCAGATGCTCGCAGCACAGTATCTGCCAATGCAATGCCCAAAATCTTTCATGACCTCCGGCTCCTTCGGCACAATGGGCTTTTCCATGCCCACAGCAATCGGTGTCCATTATGCGAACCCACATTCAAGAGTCATAGCAATCGATGGTGACGGCAGTCTGAGGATGAATATGGGAGAACTGCATACCATTGCATCGCTGGACCTTCCAATCAAGATACTCATGCTGAACAACAGAAGCGATGGTATGGTCCAGAACCTGCAGGATACAGATTATGAAGGAACACGAATAGGAACACAAAGGCCAAAAGATGTGAATTTTGCAGAGATTGCAGAGTCATTTGGCTTCAGTTACGCAGAGAGGGTAAGCAGCAGAAATGATTTGAAAGAAAAAATGGAAGCATTTATGAATGCAGACGGACCTTGCTTCCTGGAAGCTTGCACAGATAGGGAAGAGATCCTGTATCCGAAGGTTCCACCAGGAGGATCCTATAAAGATATGATACTGGGACCGTACATTAAATCAACCTGACTATCCCAAGAACTATGTTATGGGACTGCAGGGGAAACCGAAAGCAGAGTTTCAATCCCATAGATTAAGGAAATTCGGGCAACAGCAACTCGAAGCTTTCCTAATCCCCAAGAAAAAAGTTACAGTGGGTCACAGCACTTTTCGGATAGGCTCTTAACGTAAAATATGTTTAGAAGGAATTTTTCTCAAGGGCATATATATACAGAGAATAATATGTTTATATATATGAGTTGGGAAACACTCTCGTGAGATATCTGTGGCTAACCTCAAGAAGTACTGATACCTTTTAGAAGAACAATTATGCTTAGGGGAGCATAATTTTCGAAGTACCGCGTTGGGAGAGACAAAATAAGTATCAGTATCTCTGGTTTGTCTGTATATACATTGATTACCTTCTTTTTTTTGAATATCCTCAGAGTGTTTCCGTCGAATTGTATAGGTATTTCTCACATCCGTTTCAAGAGCCTACAACGTGCAAAAAAGGACGAAGAATTCTACAAACCTTTTTTATCTCATTTTTGTTAACAGCGTTAACAATATTAACCTTAAAGTCATGACTAAGCAGGGGGTTTCATGGCAGCAGCCAAGAAGAAAAAAACGAATAAGATACCGATCCGGAAAACTCCGGTCTGGAAATGGACTCCACAACGGAAGAAAGCTGCATTACTATTGTCCCTTGGCACTAAAAAATATGAGGACGTTTCTTCTGAAGTGGGGGTTAATGAAAGAACTCTTTATGAGTGGCGTCAGAACGAAGATTTCTTGGAAGAAGTAGACAGGCTTACTCATGAAAATGAGAAAGCCACTAAAGCAGGTCTTCTAAGATTGGCTTTTAAAGCTCTCGAAGAAAAAAACAAACGACTGACGGAAGACAGAAGTACAGCACTTGACTGGGCTAATTTCATTGTAAATCTCGAGGGTTTATCTACACAAAAAGTAGAGCTTGACGCAAACATTAGAGGAGAACTAGATGGAGCTCGCGAACTGCTCGCAAGCCGAATTGCTAGCGTTGCTTCCAGAGTCAGAAAGGATGAGCTTTCTGAACAGTCTGACGAACAAACAGGCTCTGGCCCTCAGGCATGACTGGAAATTCTGGGCCAGACCTTCACAACATATCCCCGAAGGCGATTGGTTCACATGGCTTCTGCGCATGGGGAGAGGCGCTGGAAAAACCAGAACTGGGTCAGAAACCATTGTTCAATGGGCTGAACAGGGTTATTCTCCAATCGCTTTAGTGGGCCAGACTAAGGCAGATGTCAGGGATACGATGGTTGAGCTTGGGGAAAGCTCTATTTTAAAAGTTGCTCCTCCATGGTTTTATCCTGAATACGAGCCTTCAAAGAGACGACTTACTTTTCCGAACGGTTCAGTCTGCATTGTTTATTCAGGGGATGAGCCGGACCAGCTTAGAGGTCCTCAACACCAAAAAGCCTGGGTAGATGAGCTGGCAAAGTTCAAGTACCCACAAGAGACCTGGGATAACCTTGAATTTGGCCTACGCCTGGGAGATAAGCCTCAGGTAATTTGTACAACAACTCCACGCCCTATTAAAATCATCAAAGACCTGGTCGCAGATGAGAAGACTCTGGAAGCAAAAGGCAGTACTCTCGAAAACGCAAGCAATCTAAACCCTCAGTTCCTGAACCGTATGCTTACAAAATATCAGGGGACAAGATTAGGGCGCCAGGAGCTTAACGGGGAGATATTGGATGACAATCCCAATGCCTTATGGAAACGTCAGATTATTGAAGAGGCAAGAGTATCAAGCCAGTCGGAACTTGACAGGATAGTTGTGGGCGTGGATCCTGCAACAACCTCAAATGAAAAATCAAATGATACAGGGATTATAGTTGCAGGTGTAGTCAGGAAGTTCCTTGATCCTAAATTAAAAAAGTATATTCCTCATTATTTTGTCCTGGGAGATTATACAATTCATGGCACACCTCACCAATGGGCTGTTGCAGTTGTTAGTGCTTACAACAAACACGAAGCTGATAAAGTAATTGGAGAAACAAACAACGGAGGAGATCTCGTTGAGTCAAACGTTAGATCCGTTGATCCTAACATTCCGTTCAAAAAAATACATGCAAGCAAAGGAAAGGCTCCAAGAGCTGAACCTGTAAGTTCACTCTATGAACAAGGAAGAGTGCATCATCTGGGCTTTTATCCATATCTTGAGGATCAGCAGTGCGACTGGGTTCCCGAAGAAGGAGAAAGTCCTGATAGAATTGATGCATTAACATGGGCAATTACAGAACTTATGAGCGGCCCACAACACACAGGCGATCTTAACCTTTCAGCAATGGTAAGGACTAGAAGAAGATAACAAAACGCTCCCTAGAGTGCGTTTGTCTATTGATTTTATAAAAGACCGTTACTTATCAACATATAAAATTTTTGGTTAACATTAGAAAATAATAAAAAAAAGAAAATTTTCTTATTCAAATATGAGTGTGAAAACAATAGTTTGATGATTTACACAGAAAGCTTATAATGAGTAACCTAAAAGTACCCTATGGAGTTCAAATGTGCTTTCCAGGATACCTGAACTCCACAGAATATGCCCGGAGGCGCGATAATGTTAGCTTTGCGAATATTTAAGCTTACTTAATCCTGCCTCCAAAGTAAAAATATAAAGGAGTAGGATTAATGAAAACAAATAACAAACATGGAATAACAACGCTATTTATGGCAATATTGCTGGTGAGTATAGCGTTTATACCAGCTGTGAGCGCAAGTTCAGACAAGGAAGTTATTTCGGATTCCGCCATCGTTACTCCCGCGACAGTGAAACCTGCTAGCTTTGGAGACATTGTGCCTTTAGCCACATATTCTATAGTGCAGGGGCAGACCAGAACTCACTCTACAGTTATAAATAAGAATACCTGGCATTTTTTTAGACCTGAGTTGTCATGGACTCCTTCGTCTAATTCACTGCGCCTTACTGTTGTTTCTCCCACAGGAACCACTTATGGACCCTGGTATGACAGCTCCGGTGATGGAGTGATAGACGGTAGAATACATTTTACGTATCCGCCAATACAGATACCCGCTGGTTTGCCAGTAGGAACCTGGACATCCAGGGTATATGGATCAAGTGTCAGTGGAACTGCGACTTACCAATATGATGTCTATATTACTTAATGTGTATCTGAGTACAATTCAATAGCGAACCCCCTACTATGATATCTTTGACGGGAATATAGACAATAAGATATAAGTGTGTGAATTTTCGTGTAATGTCTGTTTTCATACTTTCCACAGAGGTTTTCCCATAAAACTTCTGTATTTTTTATTTTGTAACTTACACATTTTCGTGTTGTAAAATGCTCTGATAGCTTTAGTAGGGATAATTTTTGAACCTATGAACGGTATAACACAGGCGATCTTAACCTTTCCTCAATGGTGGAACCATAGAAAATAATTAAAGCCATTAATCAAAAATCAATTTATGAAAAAAATAAAGTAATAATAAAAATCGAAAAATATTTGTGATTATCTGACATAGTTGATTTTATGAATATGTGGGAACTGATTTTTAACACTATATACTGGTTTTTGGTTTCCATGTTGATTTTTATTGTAGGTTATTATTTGCTGAAACCTTCCAGGAAATACAAATAATCGTTCCTGAAACGATTGAAACACAAGCCTCATTCAGCCCATGAGATTGTCCGAAGGAAGAAGTGTGGTGTGTAGGTATAGCTCATACATGAAAACAATCTCACTGGCTGATAAATGAAATATATGATAATAGTATATATTATATTTGAAATATAAAACGAATATGATTAAGATATGTTTTAAGCAACCCTTTCTTTTAAATTTCCCCGTTTTTTTAAACTGAATACTTTTTTATTTCAAAAAGCTCATTTATGTTGTTAACACTGTTAACAACATAAATTGAGGTGAAAAAACGGCATTAACAGAGATAATTAACACTTTGGATCTTACTTCTTATGTTGGGGGGCTCGGGACAATATTTGCTGCATATTTTGGGTATAAGGGCAGCACAAGCTTAAAAAAAGTCTTTGGTGATATTAAAAAAGTTGCATCAAGTGTTGACAAAATAATTGATACTGCAGAAAACTTGGATTCAATTAAAGTGTTGCTTGAAGAATCCGTAGGCAATATTACCCTTACGGAATTTTCAGAGATTGTTAAAACTGCAAATTTGTATTCTACTAATGGTTACACACCCGAAGAATTGAGAGCATTAGGCAAAAGAATAGTTGATGCAGCTGTAAGCAAGTGAGGATTATGCCTGAACTCACTGCAGCTTCAGTTCTGGGAAATGCACCTCAGAGAAGAGTTGCTGCTTCGATAGCAGTTCTTCAGAGGAAAGAAACGCCTACTGAATTTGGAGGGTACATCAATTTTGACCAGTCAAACAGGTTTACACGCTACCAGCAGCTTGCAAAAGCTACCCCTCACACATCTACATCTCTTGCAAAACTCGGGCTATCTCTCGTTAAGGGTATGCAGTTCGATGGTCGTAGTGCAAGAGCAGTTAAAGAGTTTGAGACCTGGGCTGCAAAGACAAATTTCGTCAATCAGGTACAGACTCTTGCCCGCCTCTTCTGTAGAGATGGGACATATATCGCTCTGCCAAAAGGCAAAGATGTAGATTCGTTCAAGCTTGAACCTATTCTTTTGCCTGCAACTACTATTCTTCCTGAAGGGTTTGACAAAAATTCAACTGAAGATTTGCTCCAGCCAGAGATTGAAACAATAATGATTAACGAAGGGGGAAAAAAGGAAACTCCTCTGGAGCCCGACCAGGTAATCATCGGTACATACAATGAATGGGATTCGGTACAGGAAGATGTCAAAAAAAGAAAGACATATGGACTGTACGGTGAATCACTCATGGAGCCAATCGAACTGTCTATCCAGAACCTCATTACTGTCAACTATGGATATGTGCAGTTCGTAAAAAAGTACGGGGCTGGACGCTATCATCTCGACTTCGAGGCTTTGGGGAAACTCGTAGAGAATGATTTGTTAGATCCTGAAGATGCCCAGGTTTTAATTGACAAATTCCTGGACAGTCACCAGAATCTGGAAGAAAATGAGGATATGGCAACATTTGGTGTCAGGGTCAATCCATTGGATGCAAAAGGGTCGCTTGATGTTCTCGCGTATAAAGAGTCTCTTGAAGTAGATGTTTCACTTGGGCTTTTCCAGAGCCCTATTACGATGGGCAAAGCTGCAGGTAGTACATATGCTTCTGGATTCCTGGTGGAAGAAGACAGGATGATGGTTCTCGAAGGCCTGCAGAAAATAATCAAGAATATTGCTAACCAGGCAGTTCGAAAACGTCTGGAGATGCGGAGGATAGACCCGGATTCCGTAGAGGTAGAATTCGAGGAGCTCAGCAGAATTAAGCTGTCAGCACAAGAGGTCCTGGAGTGGTACAATTCAGGAATAATCTCGAAAGCAGCTGCAATAAAGTGGGGAGGGTTCAAGATGGAAGATATCCCGGAGGAAGGGCTCCAGGAATTGTGAGATCTGCTGGGGTTCGGGTATGTACCATATGTGCAGGAAACAGATACAGGAACAGTAAGCGGAACGGTTTTTTATAACGATGGCACGACCCCTTTAGCCGGAGCTGAAGTGCAGGTTGTTGCTGAAGGGGAAACAGAACCAGTACAGGGCACAATCACAGATGATGCAGGTAATTTCAGTATGATTCTCAACTCAGGTGTATACAGTTTAAACGTAATCGTAAACGGCGGCTCTGTGGGAACTTTAAATGTGACCATAAACGCCGGTGATTCAGTCCCTGCAAATGTGGTAACCTCAAGAACTGTCAGCAGGTGATAAAAACGGTAATGATAACAGCTATAGGAATAGACGGAAAAAAACGGACGTATAAGGTAGATGGGGCAGGCGATCATAAAGAAATTAACTGGGCCCTTGGCCATGGAGGCACAGTTCACATGGAAGGGCCTTTCACATATAACATAGGTGACTCTCTTTTAATAGGCAGCAACACAATCCTGGAGGGAGAAGAAGGAGTGGTCCTGAAGTTGGCAAAAGGACTGTCAGTTTGGGGGGGGAGAGGAGTTTCAATCGCAAATGAAAAAGCAATGATCATGATTAAAGGAAACTCTGCAACAAATGTGAAGTTGAGGGATTTTACCGTTGACGGCAGCCAGTCTGACTACTATCCAAAAATCAAGCTTGGAACTTCCTGCTACAATATGGCAACTTTGATCGGGTGCAATGGACTGACAATTCAAAACGTAACCTGGAAAAACGGTTGCAACGACGCTATTTTGCTGAACAAATGCTACAACATTACCATAGATGGAATTACGGTTAATAAGTGTGGCCACGATGGTGTTTATGTCTATAATTCAAAAGGTATCACCGTTAAAAACAGCAAGTTCATTAACCGGACCAATTCGTCCTGCAGGTTCTACACGATTACCAATGGAGTGTTTGCAAACAACGAATGCACAACATCCGGAGGGGGTTATGCAGGCCTGGAGTTAGAAGGAAGAGTTACGAATATAGAAGCTTATGGAAACTACTTCCATGACCTGAAGGGTCCTGCAATAGCACATGTACATACGATAGAGACGAATGTCAAAATCTACAACAACAGAATTGTGAACTGCGGATGAGGTTGAAAGAAGACAGGAAACACTTCGAAGGAATCCAAAAAAACAGACGTGAAAAATAATGCTCCTGAACTCGCCTGAAATCCGGAAGCTCGAGACAAGCTTCCTTCTTCTTTTTGAAAGAACTCTTTTCAAAGGCATCAAAGGAAAGCCTGCTCCTTCCTATCTGAAAGCAGTCCCGACTCAGTTCAAGTCGAAAACTTTTCTGAAACAGGTAGACAAAATTATTGATGAGATCTACCTGCAGTCTATCAAGTTTACTAACAAACGAATAAAAAAGAATAGCAGTGCAAGTGTAATTAAAAAAAATGACTCTATTAAAAGCAATTCAAAGGAAGGAGAATTATATAATCACAGGTATGCAGCTGCTGCTTTGAAAACTCTTCCGATCACTGAAGAAGCAGTCCGACAGGCTTCAGGATTGGCAAAGGAGGTTACCGAATCTACCGTCCGGATCCTCAAGGACGATGGGATCTACCTCGAACATCCGGACAAACTGGAGAAGAGGATAAGAGACCTTTGGGGAGGGCAGAAGTACAAAGCTGTCAGGTTCACGAGGACCTTCATAGCTGACGTTGCCACAAACACTGCACTATATAGATATTCTCAGACTGACATGGACCTGCAGTTCTATGCCAAGCTGGACGACAAAACTTCTCCTCAGTGCAGGATGCTGCATGGAACTATTTTTAAGGCTAACTCTCAAGAGGCAAAACAATACAGACCTCCTACACACCCACATTGCCGTAGTGACTTGATCCCTGTGCCGATCACTAGGAATGTGGATCCTAAAATGCGGTTCGAGAACAGGGATTTCAGCAGAACAATGGATCAGAAGTTCGATCCTCTTAATAATCAAGTCGATAAGAACCTTGTCAAGAAAACATTCAAGGACATTGGGAAGTTCAACGAGAAATACCGGATTGACCAGTTCATTCTGGATGAGGACGTTGAAGCTAGGTTAATGAAACTGAATGTCCGGATCGAGACTAAGCTGCCAAAAATACAAACGAAAACAAAAATAAAACCAGAAAAAACAACTGAAAAAATAATAAGAGGCTTTGAAGCGAAGATCAAGGTGAGGAAAACGGAAAAAGCATACGTGTTCGATGCGAATGGAAACATACTTCTTGAGAAAGGCGGTACTAAAAACAAGGTATCGTTCACAAATGAAGAAGTAAAACAATTCAAAGGAGCTATCCTTACACATAACCACCCTGGAGCAAGTTCATTCTCTATGCAGGACATCCAGACAGCGTGTATGAACTTCGTGAAGGAAATAAGGGCAACCGGAACATTCAGAACATATGTAATGAGAATGAAAGACGGGAGCAATCTTTATCCTGATCTATGGAAAGACAAGATTAGAGATGCTTATGTGGTTCACAATGCGGAAGTTAGGCGAGACTTTATGAGCAGAATTAATAAAGGAAAGCTAAGTATCCAGGATGCAGAATTTCTTCACTTTCATGAAGTCTGGACAAGGACAGCAAAGGATATATTAGGATTGGATTATTCATTTATAGAGGAGAAACCATGATAGGCATCGACGACAGGGAACTAGACAAAGTAATTTATAGTCCTACCTGTCTTCCGTGCAAGCATTTTCATAGAGGAGGTTATTCCGAAACCGGTAAAAAGACATGTGAAGCCTTTCCCGATGGCATCCCAGATGAAATCTGGCGAGGAGACAACGACCACACTAAGCCTTATCCAGGAGACCATGGGATCCGATTCGAGCACGTTTAAAAAATCAAAGTTGCGCTGGCGCACCCCGCTGCAAGCAACGGGGTATGTTCGCGC
>CAZCKG010000004.1:0-42494 GCA_964498825.1 uncultured Methanosarcinales archaeon | reverse complement strand
GTTTTGTATGGGTTGAAACTAATTGCCTAGTTGAAAAATGACTAATTCGAATAGACAAACATCGATCATGATATGGTTTTTCTAAATAAATTGTGTTCAAACATTAACCAGATTTGGGAAGCAATTATAAATTACCCACTCAAACAGCCAAGAGCCCATTTACTCCAAAATATATAATGGAAACAAATGGAATAACTATTATATTGTTCCTGTGACTGAAAAAACATCTAATTTCAAGAGGATAATGGATTTTCTCTCCGGGCTTCGTAACTATTATATAGGATTCTATTCTTTCGGTATTCATCCTAACTAGTTACACATGTAACCATTTACCAGATTACAATTGAAAAAGGATCCTTTTATGTCTTTTCAACAAAAAATAAACAATTCTAACGAAAATTTAAAGAGAAATTTAAAAGGAACAGTGCCTCTGCTTGCCCTTCTGACAGCTTTTCCTGCGCTGTCAACGGATATGATCCTGCCTGCAATTCCTTCCCTGGCTGAAACCTGGAACCAGCCCCTATCTGTGATTAACCTGATTCTTGTCTGCTTCTTTGTGACCTACGGGTTTTTCCTTCTATTTTACGGCCCAATTTCCGACAGGTTCGGACGCCGTCGCCCCCTTCTTTTCGGGCTTGCAGTGTATGTAATGGCAAGCCTGCTCTGTGCTTTTGCATCAAATGCTTCCATGCTCATAGGTTTTCGCATATTACAGGCTGCAGGAGCTGCTGCCAGTTCATCTTTATCCATGGCAATGACAAAAGATATATTCTCAGGCCCGGAAAGGGAAAGAATTCTCGCATACACAGCTGTTATTATGGCCCTTGCTCCTATGCTTGCTCCGGTTATTGGAGCCCGGATACTTCTGGATTTCTCCTGGCACTGGATATTCTTCGTACAGGCCTTCATGGGAATAATCGGATTGTCTGGAGTTCTTCGTTTTCCGGAAACTCTGCCCGAAGCATCTCAAACTCCTTTATCCAGGGTTATGCATACCTACGGGAGACTGCTACTAAACCCTTCTTACATAGCAATGGTTCTGGTCATGTCAGTAAGCCTTTTTCCCCTTTACAGTTTCATTGCAGGTTCCTCGTCCATTTATATCAGCGAGTTTGGGCTTAGCGAGCAGAAATACAGTTACTTCTTTGCTTTTAACGCCCTTGCGCTTATGATTGGCTCCTTCTCCTGCCTCAGGCTGACAAGAAGTATCAGCTCAAAGCGCATTATGACCACAGGATTTATAGGAATCTTTCTGGGCGGGATTTTTATTCTTCTCAACGGACAACACGGCCCCTGGAGCTTTGCTTTGCCCATGTTTATGATTACGTTTTCCCTGGGTTTGAGCCGGCCTCCAAGCAACAACCTTGTGCTGGAGCAGGTCGACAGAGACGCAGGTTCAGCTTCTTCCCTCATGATCTTCAGCTATTTCACTCTTGGAGCTGTGGGTATGTGGTTAATTTCCCTTGAATGGGGTGATAAGATTCCTGTTCTTGGAGCCATTGCCTTTGGCTGTGGAGCTCTGGTCCTGAGTACCTGGTTTATTTTGCAGAAAAAAGGTATAAAGAGTACTGCTTAAAATTAAAAAATTCTTCAATACTCGAATAATCCTGGTTCATCGATTACATTTAGAACCTACCGGAAAGCGATTACCTGCTATAATTTTACAATCTGCAATATGCAAAACCGGAACTGAGACTCTGAGATGTTGATTAACCGGAATTAGAAGAAGAGCCGCTCTGATCTGTAAAAAACTGAAAGAAGAGAAAACAAGTATAGAAGGAAAGGAAAGAAATTTCCTTTCTTAACTTCAGTTCAACCTTGCTTTCATCTTGTCCACAATTATGTAGTCCTTAATGGCACTTACAGCATCGAAAGGCATTAGTATATAATTATCCGTTTTTCTATACCTGGAAGTGTCAAAGTTGGGATTCGGGGTGATCATCAGATCAATGATGTTTCCCCCTTTAATTTCCATTATAACGTTGCTAAGCGTTCCTATCTCTGTTCCGTCGGTAGCCATTACCTGCTTGTTGAAGAGAAGGTTCCTTGCAAATACTTTAGACATTTATATCGTTTCTCCGTCTGAATCTTATGTGGGTTTGGGGAAATCTGGTTTTCCACTTTGGAATTAACTTTTTCAATTTGAATTTTTACTTCTTTTGAAACTGTATTCCCTAAAAACTTTTCCCTTTTAAGAGTTATTTTTTAGGAGAGTACTCAACTGAGAGTACTCAATCAAATTTTTACCTGTAACCAACATAGCCAGCTGTTTCTTTAGGCTTCTGCCCTCCCTTAAACTGCGCTTCTATCTTTTGATAGAATTCAGCAATGTTTTCGGTGATTGTAGGCTTTACTTTCTTCAGAGCTTCCCTGAAGTGCCTCATTTCGATCTTTTCTATATTGAAATTCTCCCTCAGCGCAGTCATAACAGCTTCCCTGCACACGGACTCGATATCGGCACCAACATAACCTTCAGTTATATCTGCGAGGGTTTCAAGATCCACATCTTCGGCAAGAGGTGTATTATTCGTGTGGATTTTAAATATCTTGAGTCTGCCCTTGCGATCAGGAGATCCTACATAGACCAGCCTATCGAAACGGCCAGGGCGCAGGATTGCAAGGTCAAGGAGGTTAGGACGGTTGGTTGCGGCAATAACTACCACGTCTTTAAGAGTCTCAAGCCCATCCATCTCCGTCAGAAGCTGATTCAGCACTCTCTCAGAGGTGCGGCTGTCTGTTGACTCCATACCCTGCATCGCAGCAACTGAGTCAATTTCATCAAAGAAAATCACACAGGGAGCAACCTGCCGTGCTTTTTTGAAAATTTCCCGGATAGCTTTTTCGGACTCTCCAAGCCATTTTGAGAACATTTCAGGCCCTTTGACGCTTATGAAATTGGCATTGGATTCTTTAGAAACAGCCTGAGCTATCAGGGTTTTTCCAGTCCCAGGAGGACCGTAAAGTAAAATTCCCCTTGGAGCTTTTATGCCCATCTGAGCGAACTTTTGAGGGCTCTTCATAGGCCATTCCACAGCTTCAATAATCGATTGTTTTGCCTCATCCAGCCCTCCTACATCATCCCAGCCAACCGACGGCATTTCCACAAATATTTCTCTCAAAGCCGAGGGCTCAGCTTCCATCAGGGCATCTTCAAAATTTTTCTTTGTTACGAAGATCTTTTCCAGCCTTTCCGGCGGGATTGCTTCCTTTTCAAGGTCAAGGTCGGGAAGATTCTCTCTGAGGCAGCGCATGGCAGCTTCCTGGACCAGAGCCAGAAGGTCAGCACCTACAAAACCCTGAGTTCGTTCAGCCAGATACTGCAGGTATCTGTTGACCTCCTCTTTCTTTTCTCTTTCCTGGGAAGCTTCATCGCTTTCTATTTCGACTTCTATTCCAGCCTCTAATTCAGATTCTGGACTTATTTCCTCATTACTCTTTATTGGCATGCCCCGGGTATGAATCTGGAGGATCTCGTACCTGTCCTTAGTATCAGGCACACCGATATGGATTTCCCTGTCAAAACGTCCGGGTCTCCTGAGAGCAGGATCGATTGAATCTACACGGTTGGTGGCCCCTATAACCACAACCTGCCCTCTTTCCTCCATTCCGTCAAGAAGAGTCAGGAGCTGGGCAACCACTCGCCTTTCCACTTCTCCGGTTACATTCTCTCTCTTAGGAGCAATGGAGTCGATTTCATCTATGAAAATCACTGATGGAGCATCCTGAGTTGCCTCTTCGAAAATCTTCCGAAGCCTTTCCTCGCTTTCCCCATAGAATTTGCCTACAATCTCCGGGCCGGCAATGTAATGGAAGCTAGCTCCGGATTCGTTGGCTACGGCTTTAGCTATCAGGGTTTTCCCTGTTCCAGGCGGGCCGTACAGGATAACTCCTTTCGGAGGTTCTATATTAAGATGGGCGAAAAGTTCAGGGTGCTTCATTGGCAACTCTATCATTTCCCGGACGCGCATGATCTCATCGCCAAGGCCTCCTATATCTTCATAGGTGGTTACTCCCCTTGTTGCCTTTTCGTAGCCCTGTACCGGTTTTTTACGGAGTTCGATTATTGTTGCCTCCGTTACAAGGACAATTGTGTTTGCAGGATCGGTTTCAACAGCAACCAGAGGAATTACCTGGCTTGTTGTCAGAGATTCGGTCATGGGCTGAGACATTGAGTTGATAATTGGAACAATGTCCCCCTTGAACACAGGCCTTTTGAGGATATGCCTTTTTATAATCTCATTTGCGTGTTCTCCGAACTGAAGTTCAGGTCCGCCCTGTGTCATGCTTTCCGGGAGCGCCAGAATAAGTTTTTTTGCTTCCGGAGCATCTACTTTTTTGATGGTTACCTTCTCTCCTATGGAAACGCCTGCATTTTGCCGGATGAAGTTATCAATTCTCACAAGTCCCTGTTCCCAATCCTGCCTGTCTGCTCTCCAGACTTTTGCCGTGGTTTTTTTCTTCCCCCGTATTTCCACGATATCGCCTGGCGAGAGCTGAAGTTTCAGTAAAGCTGTAGGATCAAGTCGGATAATTCCTCTTCCAAGGTCGATAGGATATGCCTTTTCAACCTTCAACTGTATTTCTTCCATGGCTCATCCCGAAAATGGTTGTCTTTTTGATTGTGTTTTTATTTGGTAATTATATATAATTAACAGACATCAAAATATTTTATAAATTCCGGAATATATAGAACTAATTATACATTATATTAGATTCTCTTTTTATTTTAATGCCTGTGATCAGTGAATTAATTCAAACGGTTTCTTATTATTCCTAATTCAAACGGTTTCTTATTACTCCTGTTGAGGAACACCCAGGATTTAGATTTCTGTCCAGCATTTCCATCCGGTAGAAAATATCTTTTCATAAAAGGTCTTTTTAGAAATGCCGATTATAACCTGTATTTTTTCCAGATGGCAGCATTGCGGCAGAGGTAGACTCAATGATTAAGTACTTATATTATAATGCCCGGGTTATATCATCTTCTATACCCTCTATTTATTAAATAAGTTTACCCCTCATTTCGTTTTCCTTCAGGATCAATATATCTACAGCTTTTGTGTATAAAACTGTTTAATATCAATCAAACTCTGATATAATTCGAACATTATAGCATCAGAAGCTTGATGCTTCTTAGAACTTATACAATTAATACCAGGAATTTGACAGCATGAACTTTGAAGTAGCGCAGAATAAAATTATTGATTTTATCCGGAACGAAACTCATAAAGCAGGTGTGAGCGGAGCTGTTATAGGAATTAGTGGCGGGATAGACTCAGCCCTTACCGCAGCCCTTACTGTAAAAGCTCTCGGAAAGGACAATGTACTTGGAATTCACATGCCCGAATCAGGCTTAACTCCTGCTAAAGACAGCGAAGATGCAAAGACTCTTGCAGACTGGCTCGGGATCGAGTTCCGGACAGTTGACATTGCAGGTATTATTTCGGCTTTTATGGTTGCAGTTCCAGAAAGTGAATATGCAAGCAGACTTTGCAAAGGCAATCTCAAAGCAAGGGTCAGAATGTCTCTCCTTTACTTCCACGCAAACCAGATGGACCGTATGGTCATGGGCACAGGTAATAAAACCGAAATTCTTCTTGGTTATTTCACTAAATATGGAGATGGAGGAGTTGACCTTGAACCAATAGGTGGGCTCTATAAGACAGAAGTCTGGGAGCTTTCTCGAATACTTGGGGTTCCGGAAGCTCTAATTACCAAAAAGCCGTCAGCAGGCCTCTGGGAAGGGCAGACCGATGAAGCCGAACTTGGGATTTCTTATATAAAGGTCGATAAAGTACTCAGATTGCTTGAACAGAAGGAAACTTCTGAAACTATCCTGAATGCTCTTGACATTTCCATAGAACAGCTAAACGCGGTAATGAGACGCATTGAGATAAATAAACACAAAAGTAAAGCTGTTCCTGTGCCGGAAATGGATAAAAACAAAAAAATTTGATAAGACGGATTCAGTAAAGATTGAGAATCCAGAAAACTGAAGGATTCAGGAAATTTGGCGAATAAAAATATAAAGAATTGAGATTTAAGAAACCGGCAGATTAAGGGAGTCTTAGGATTTAAGATTCAAGATATCTCCCTTACCTGGAGATTCGCCGAGACCTGGAGATTCACCGAGAGGGATAAGTTTCAGCCCCAGTTTCCTTTTCCCTGGCCAGCGGTTTTGCAAGGTGCCTTCTTGCGCAGGGCGGAACTTCATATAATCCTGCCCTTAGATCCCTTTCCACTTCGTATCTGATTTTTGACGGGGCCTGCGTCCCACACTTTTTACAGCGGAAACTCTGTCCCTGCCCTGCAGATTTCATGTGTTTTTTGCAGACGGGGCATATAGGGTTTTCTTCTTTACATAGAGGTGTTAGCATTTTAATTTCTATTTTTTCTATATTCAGGGTCCCGGAGCTAACACTTCCCGAAACCAGGATTTTATCGCCTGGTACGAGTTTCCGGACAAGTGCCCTGAAGTTCTTAGTAGGTTCGAAAGCTGCACAGTCTATCTCATCCCCATTTTCATCTCTGATAGAAAAAATAACATGTCTTCCGGGAATTGTTTGTGGAAATGCCGAAACCGTGCCTTCTAGCCTGTATGAATGCATATCGCGAATCTCAGAAATGGCTGCTGCAGTAAGCAGATGCATATCCGTGCCCTGGTTTGTCCTGTATACAGCAAAGCGTTCGATAGGTTCAGCCCTTATCATACATGCAGCTTTAGTAACAGTTTCCGGATTCTCCCCCCGGATTCCGAAAAGCACGGGGTCGGCAGAATGTGGTACACAGACCACAAGCCTGTTAGTAAGGTCCACAGTATCCCAGGTCTCAGGATATGTTTCCCTGTCAGCTTCAAAGAAACTCTCTTTTTCTACTTCACGTGGAGTTCCCCATTTATCCTTCTGCCTGTATGCAAGGTATTCAAAGGTGTGTTCCCATTCATTAAGGTTCAGCATGGCCCCGCAGGCTGCGAGAGCACCTATCAGCCCTCTTCCGTTCTTGAAACCTTTTGAGGGAATCCCATATTCCAGGATCAGGCTTTTTGCCTTTCTTATTTCTATAACTTCCCTGATAGCTTCCATTAAAAAATTCCCGAGAACGGACTTGAGGCCCTCATAATCTTGTTCCAGGATAAAAACAGCCCCAGGATTGGTTTTTTCGCATTCCATGCGCGCAAGTTCTTCTATTCTCGACACTACATGGGAAATTACCTTTTCCGGGCAGCCAGTTTTAATCTTCAGGGCTACTGCAGCATTTCCTCTTGTTTTGTAGGGAATTGTAGGGTTCAGGCGCACAAGGAGAGGCAGTGCCTCTACAGTTCCGTAGGTCTGCAATTCTTCTAGCAGCAAGGCTCCAAGATATGTAGTGCACATTCCTTCGTTTGAATCAGTATCGTCAATTCCGATAATCATTTTTCTGGTTCCGGTCTTTTCCCTTGAAATTATCTGCAAATCCTTTCCGGAAAACAGCGTGTTTCGTTACTCTCCGGCATAGTTTTGCATTATAACAAATATCAATAGTGAAGAAACATATATATAGATGATCAAACAGAGATTGATACGGAATGACAAAAGAAGTTCTCATACATCAAATTATTGATGTATTGTCACGTGCGGGTTTTGCACTCTCTGACCGCTGCAATATTCGTCCGAGGAGTTTTGACGTTGCCGCACGAAAAGGTGAAACACTACTACTTTGCAAGGTTTTATTTAACATTGACGGCCTGAATGAAGAAACTGCCAGGGAGATGAAATACCTGGCCGAGTATCTCGGAGGTTCTGCTATTGTCGTGGGGGCCAAAACCAGAGATCAGATGCTTGAGGATAGCGTTGTATACATGCGTTACGACATCCTTGCCTTAAATGTCCAGACCCTTCATGACTATTTCCTCGAGAAGATTCCACCACTGGTTTCAGCCGCACCGGGAGGACTTTATGTCTCCATAGAAGGAGATATCCTGAAAAAAGCAAGGATGGAGAAGGCAATGTCTCTTGGTACCCTTGCTGCCATGGTAGGGGTTTCGAGGAGGACCATAAGCAAATATGAAGAAGAGGGCATGGATGCATCCATAGATGTGGCGCTCCAGTTAGAGGAAATTTTTGGAGTAGAACTGGCAAGACCAATAAACATTCTGGATTCCTGCGGGAGTAGAAAACCCAGAAAGAAAACCGAGCTCGGAAAAGAAGAACTGCCAAAATCCTCCGGTCTTTTGCCTGAAGATTTGATCCTTAATACGATATCCATGCTTGGTTATGATGTCCTTCTCACGGCACAGGCACCTTTTAAGGCAATTTCCAAGGATAAGTCTTCAGTAATTCTCACAGGAGTCAGCGAATTCAATACAACTGTAATCAAGAGAGCTCACCTTATGAGCAGCATTTCCTGTGTCACTGAGACACAGTCCGTATTTATTATCAACGGACATTCCAAAATAAAAGCCGTAGAAAATACAGTCCTCATCGAAAAGAAAGAACTTGACAAAATAAGTGATTCTCAAGAACTTCTGGATTTCATAGAAGAGCGCAAGGAAAATCACGACGAAGAGTGATAGCTGAATGGAAACTCGCTAGTTGCGCCACCCGAGTTCCGCTTCGGGAGCACGGTGTCCCTTTCGCTTCGCTCAAGAGGACGAATTTATGGCATGGAGGAATGATTCTCTAAATGGAACTCAGTTAATAGTTATGGATTTTTCATTCCGAATTGTGTCTCAGACCATAAATTATCATGAATTAATTCTGGTTTTGAATTCGTTATAGTTCCAAAACACTAATATATGACTGTTTCATTCTAAAAGCTTCGATGACGGTAAAGATTGCAGTACTGGTCTCTGGAAGGGGCTCAAATCTCCAGGCAATCATAGATAGCATTGAAAAAGGTTACATAAGGAATGCGGCAATCAATGTGATTATTTCCAATAAGGCAGATGCTTATGCACTCGAACGTGCAAGAAAGCATGGAATAAATGCTGTTTTTCTTGATCCCAAAGGGTACGATAGAGCAGAATATGACAGGGCAATTCTGAATATTCTTAAGCAGCATGATACTGGCCTTCTTCTCCTTGCAGGTTATTTCCGGCTTTTAGGGAGCGAAATCATTGAGGCATACAGGAACAGGATTCTTAATATTCATCCCTCTCTTCTTCCGGCTTTCAAAGGGCTTCATGCCCAGAAACAGGCATTCGAATACGGAGTGAAAGTTGCGGGCTGCACCGTACATTTTGTAGATGAAGGTCTGGATTCGGGGCCAATTATCATCCAAAAATGCGTTCCTGTACTGGCTGAGGATACGGAAGAAACCCTTACTACAAGAATCCTTGAACAGGAACATATTATCTATCCTGAAGCTGTCAGGCTCTTTGTCGAGGGTAAACTTAAAATTGAGGGTAGAAATGTAGTATCTCTTAGTTGAACAACAGGAAAAATTTGTGCTCAAACCGGAATAGATTTTACCCATTGATGCCCCATTAAGTTAGTTACAGATTCAAATCTGCGAGGTTTTATTAGAGAATCCCTCGATCAAAAGAGTATAAAACCGATTAATTAATTTCGTTTATCCAATTCTCAATCAGTTGCCAACCCTCAACCTGTTGAATACTACAACCTTGTGTGTAAATAAAAATTTGTCAGGCAGCTCTTAAAGATCTTCGCATATTAACTTAAAACAAAATTAACAAAAATCTTGATTTCAAGTAAGAGTTAATTGAATAGGTCCAGGTGACAGTAATGTCTTATATTGAAGAAATTGATCCAGAATTGTACGAGGCTATCAGAAAAGAAGCTGAGCGTCAGGAGTATAAATTGAACCTGATCGCATCCGAGAATTATGCAAGCAGAGCCGTCATGGAAGCCCAGGGCTCTATTATGACTAACAAATATGCCGAAGGTTATTCTGGCAAACGATACTACGGAGGCTGTGACTTCGTGGATGTCGCTGAAGACCTTGCAATTGCCAGAGCAAAGGAGATTTTTAAGGCAAAATATGTTAACGTCCAGCCACACTCCGGTTCCGGGGCCAACATGGCTGTCTACTTCTCTGTATTAAAGCCCGGAGATACCATCATGTCCATGGACCTCTCACATGGGGGACATCTTTCCCATGGCAGTCCGGTTAGCTTCTCAGGAAAGCTCTATAATATTGTACCCTATGGAGTCAGCAAAGAAACTGAGATGCTTGACTATGATGAACTTATGAAAATGGCAAAAGAATGCAAGCCGAAAATGATCGTTTGCGGTGCATCTGCTTATCCACGTGAGATCAATTTCAAGAAGTTCAGGGAAATTGCTGACGAGGTTGGAGCTTACCTTCTTGCGGATATTGCCCATATTGCGGGGCTTGTAGTTGCAGGCGTACACCAGAGTCCTGTACCTTATGCAGACTTCGTAACCACCACAACCCACAAGACCCTTCGAGGCCCAAGAGGCGGAATGATCATTTCCAGAACAGAAGAACTTGCGATTGGAGTTAACAAGGCTGTATTCCCTGGCCTCCAGGGTGGACCTCTTATGCACATCATAGCTGGAAAAGCCGTCGCCTTTAAAGAAGCCATGAGCGAGAGCTTCAGACAGGACCAGGCCCAGACCATAAAGAACGCAAAAACTCTCTGCAAGTGTTTGAAGGAGAAGGGCTTTGATATTGTTTCTGGTGGTACAGATAATCATCTTATGCTTGTAAACCTTAATAACATGAATATAACAGGTAAAGATGCAGAGGCTGCCCTTAGCAAAGCAGGGATAATTGCAAACAAAAACACAGTACCTTTTGAGACCCGCAGTCCTTTTGTCACGAGTGGGATAAGGCTTGGAACCCCTGCCTGCGCAACCAGAGGCATGAAGGAAAAGGAAATGGAATTAATCGCCGACTATATCGAAACCGCAATCAAGAATTCGGAGAACGATAAGCTCCTGTCAGAAACAAGTGACAAGGTAAAGGAACTCTGTTCAAGGTTCCCGGTTTATTGTTAATTGAAGAGGTTCAGGTGTTTTTACTAATGTCAGCTGAAGACTTTGAATCACGGATCATCGATGGAAAAGTCCTTGCAAGGCAGATTGAAGAAGAAGTAAGGTCAGGAGTTGAGGCCCTGGAAAGCAACCGGGGAGTCACTCCCGGACTTGCTACAATCCTTGTAGGCGACGACCCTGCTTCAAGAATGTACGTCCGCCTGAAACATAAAGCCTGCGAACGAGTGGGCATAAAAGCAGAAGACTATCTTCTTCCGGCAGAAACCAGTCAGGAGGAGCTATCTTCCCTTATCGACGCCCTTAATAAAAATAAGGATGTGCATGCAATCCTGCTTCAGCTCCCACTTCCGAGACACCTGCTTCCCCAGGAAGCAATGGAAGTTATATCTCCTTCAAAAGATGCAGATGGTTTCCACCCCTACAATATGGGCAGACTGATGATCGGAGATGAATTGCTCGTACCCTGTACTCCCCACGGAGTAATCCGGGCGCTAGAGGAATACAATGTGCCTGTCAAAGGCAAAAATGTGGTCATTGTCGGACACAGCAATGTTGTTGGAAAACCCATGGCTGCAATGTTTCTGAACCGAAATGCAACAGTTTCAGTTTGTCATGTGTTTACTGATGACCTGAAAAAGTATACCCTTGGGGCCGATATCCTTGTGGTAGCTGCAGGAGTCAAACACCTGATCAAAGCCGACATGGTAAAAGAAGATGTAGTGATTTTTGATGTTGGGATTACTCAGGAAGAAAGCGGAGTATACGGAGACGTAGATTTCGAAAATGTGATCAAAAAAGCTTCTCTTATCACTCCTGTTCCAGGTGGAGTAGGCCCTCTCACAATTGCTATGCTTATGAAGCATGTGCTGATGTGTGCAGAGAAAAACTTCTGAAGACATTACATCTACTTTGACAATATGAGTTTTGATTGAAAGAACAATGCTCGCAGTAATGTCCCCTTGCGAGAAAAGAATCAAGCTCATAACCCAATGACTATAGGACTTACGCGTTAGCCAGAGAAAGCAATAGCATGAGAATCACTAAAGAACGTAATAGCATGAGAATAGGGACTGTCTGAACCATTACATTCAGGGCAGATCTCTCATGCCTCATTTTGATATCCAATTGTGTGATTCTCGGGTTTGTAATATTTTTGCATTACTACTTTGATAAGTTTCTTATTTGATTTGCTTCTTCTTTGGTAGAAAATGAATGTATAATTTCCCGAAAGATTTTTTGATAAGTCTGCAAGAGCAGTTAAATTACAAAGAGAAGGTACGGACATTCTAAAAGACTTACTTAAATAGGAAGTATCAGATATACTTTGAAGCAAGCCAATGCAAAGTCCAATAAAAAGAGAAAAATAAAGATTATTGCATAATTTTTAGTACTTAATTATCATTTTATTGAGTTTTAATAATATCATGTGCTAATTCTTGTGATAAAATCCTTTAATAGACTGGATTTGATTCACAGGAATTTCTAAACTAAAGATTTAAAGAGACATTTTTAATTTATTTGAATTTAAGTCAAGAAAATCTGTTTATACAATTGTACTAGAATGAGATATTCAATTTCGAGTTAATTATCCCAACTAAGTGAGTTGGAAGATGCTGTTTTCACACAAGATGTCAATCTGATAATGCACAATATAGCTTTCCTATTTGTATTAAATTAATTTCAAACATCAATATTTTTATGTATTATTGAAGCTTATATATTACTATCTAAATTGCCGTTAAGACCGACAAGTACTGATTGATGTATACTACATTGCTATCCCCAGATTTTGATTGCTGGTGATAAAGTTCCTTTACTGAAAATTTCCCTTAATTAATTTCCATATCCAAAACCCCTGTAGGTTTTAACTGTAATCTTAAAATCTGCTAAATATGAGTTTCCTAATTTCCCTTTCAGTCCTCCAGTACCCCCAGTTCCAAGCAAGAAAAATTGTTTTATTTCTCCAGCCTGCCGGAAGTTGCTGGTGACGAGACAAAAAGATATTCATGGAATATTATGGTGGAAAGGCGGAAAAACTCGTTTCCAGCTATACTTCAAAGGTATGCTGTTTGAAAAAGTCATGTGAATAAAAAATTCTGTGAATCCGGCTTCCATCAGAATTATTTACTATATACAATAAGCGCCTTTTGGCGCTAACTGATTCAAAACATATAGCCTGGTTGTCAAAAATGGTAGTTGATACTGATATCTGCGGTATAAAATTGGGAGATCGATATCCTTCGCATGTAATGGGTATTATTAATCTGAGCCCCGAGTCGTTTTACGAAAACTCGGTCGTAAATCCGGATTCTGCTCTTGAGATCGCCCTGAAAATGGTTGAGGATGGAGCAACTTTCTTGGATTTTGGAGCTCGTTCAACCTGGCGTTTTTCCAAACCGATAAGCAGAAAAGAAGAGCTTGAACGGGTTCTGCCAGTTCTTGAGGCTCTGGAAGGTAACGTAGATGCAGTGATTTCTGTAGATACGATGTTTTCTGAAATTGCAGAAGAGGCTCTCAAAAGAGGAGCCGACATTATAAACGATGTATCTGGTTTTACCACAGATCCAGGAATGATTGATGTAGTTGCAGATTACGAATGTCCTGCCATCGTTATGGCTTCAGATAAGGTTCCTGGAGATCCTCTGGGGATGGATTCTATTATTGAAACACTTGATTCGATTATACAGACTGCTGAAATCGGGGGTATCCAACCGGAAAAACTCATACTTGATCCCGCAATAGGCAGATGGACAGATGAAAAACTTCCAGTCTATGATTTTGAAACTCTTGACGATTTTGAACGCCTCAAGATCTTTGAAAAACCTTTGCTTGCAGCTCTTTCACGGAAATCTTTCATAGGGGAAGTTCTTGAAAAACCTGCAACTGAAAGGCTCTATGGAAGTCTGGCTGCAGCAGCTATTGCAGTTTATAAGGGAGCTCACATCATCCGTACTCACGATGTGCCTGAAACCTTTGATATTGTGAAACTTTCAGGAGCTCTGAGAAGTCGGCCAAGTGAAGTGAAAAGGGACAGTTATGAGGTTTCTGCGCTTGATGTTAAGACTCCCCAGGATGCAGCAATGGCAATGAGGAAACTTGGGGCAACCTGGGCAGGTTCACAGGTAATGCAGAACAAAAGCATTCACCTCGTGCTGAAGATTAGTAATCTTACAACAACAGAAGCTCTGATTATAAAACAGGAAATGCTTGCTCGGGGAGGAGATACAGCCCTGACAAGGGATGCGGTTTCACACGAAACGGAATCTACTGATGTACTTGTAATGGGCACCCTGCTGCAGTTTGAGCGCCTTGTCAGAAAACTTGAAGGACAGGCTCGCTCCCTTCCGCTTATCGCCGAAATGATCCGCGAATGTATTGCAAACCGGAGCGATCTTAAATATCGATATTTGAGGTAATTATGATCATAACTTCAGCAAAATCCTTTGAGGAAATCCTGACCCTATTAAAAGATGAAGACAACATTTTCATTATAGGATGCAATGTTTGTGCTGCAAAACTTAAGACCGGCGGAGAGCCAGAAGTTCTTGAAATGTACAGAAGGCTTGAGGAGAGCGGAAAGCGTGTTGTAGGCTGGGCTCTTCCTACTGCAGCCTGCAGTGTCCGGTCTCTAGAGTCCCTAGCTGAGAAAAACGAGAAAATACACGATGCAAATTGTATCCTTGTAATGGGCTGCGGCAGTGGAGTCTCTTCCGTAGCGAATGTAGTGGAGGTACCTGTGTACGGCGCAAACGATACTCTTTCCCTGGGAGGATCGAGTGGGGGTAAACTTCTTTTCAACCAGTGCATAATGTGTGGGAACTGCACCATAAGTGAGTTTGGAGGACTCTGTCCTAAAGCCCAGTGTCCCAAAGGTCTTCTGAACGGGCCCTGTGGAGGAGCTGTTGATGGAGTTTGTGAAGTTAACAGGGAAAATGATTGTGTCTGGAATCAAATATATGAACGCTTGAAGAAAATCAAAAGACTTGATCTTCTATACATTATTCATGATCCTCAGGAACACTGTACTAAATAGTCCATCTAATCCAGTTTCTGATATCTCATTTAATGGATTATTAGTTAGAGAGGGAAAATGGATAGCTGGCGTGAAAGTTCACAATTTTTCGAAGCAGGATAGCACCTTAACAGAGTAATTCGTCTTTAAACTGGGTAGAACACCAGTTTCTTTTAATCTCCTTTTACGATTTTAAAAAGTCCAATTTCTGAAAGTACAGAAAACAATTGCCCGGATTTTAGACTTGTATTAGAATGAATTGGAATATGTAATAATTAATAAAATGTTACGGGCAAATTAAACCTATTCCATTTTCTGAGGAATTAATGATTTTCCGGGAAATAGGGATAAAAGTATGGTTCTTGGCTCATTAACTGGAAAACTCTGCCAAACTGTATTAAAAAATAATAATGCTTTTCTACTCTTTTCACTGAAAGCGCTAAAAATGATAATAATAAACCCCTCTTAAAAAATAATATAATTACTCACGGATTATTTCCGCAAAACAATAAAAGTACATTTGGAGATCTGTATTGAGTACTTGAAAAATAAATGAGCTTATTCTTTTCAAGCTGTCCATGCTTCTCAGGAGCATGGTTTTAAATAATTTCATCTCTAATATTCTTATTTAATGCTTTTTAATTTTCGTGAAAAACTGAATTCTAACAAATTTCTGGTCACTGCTGAAGTCTCCCCTCCTAAGGGAACAAACTTTTCAGTCCCCCTGGAAGATGCCCGTCAGCTTAAAGGGATTGCAGACGCTCTAAATGTCACAGATAATCAGTGTTCGATTATGCACATGAGTTCTCTGGCCTTTAGCAAGCTCCTGCTCGACGATGGGCATGAACCTATTATGCAACTCACCTGCAGAGATAGGAACAGGATAGGTCTTCAGTCAGATCTTCTGGGAGCTTATGCTCTTGGTATCCAGAATATTTGTTTGATGACCGGGGATTTCCCTTCATGTGGAGACCACCCTGGATCAAAGCCCGTCTATGACCTGGACTCAGTACAGTTCCTGCAACTTATCAGGAAACTTGATTCAGGCATTGATTTTGCGGGAAACAAGCTGGACGGTGGGACTTCTTTCTGTGCAGGCGCAGTCTCTGGAATAGATCCTGAGAAGCCTCTTCAGCTCATAAAGCTCGGGAAAAAAGTGAAGTGTGGAGCCGATTTTATCCAGACTCAGGCTGTCTATGATGTGGGAATGTTCGAGGAATTTATGGAAGCTATAAGCCATCTTGAAGCACCTGTGATTGCTGGTTTGATCCCGCTCAAGTCTTTTAAAATGGCTGAATACATGAACAAGAACATTTCAGGAATCAATGTTCCCGAGGAAATCATGCTCCGAATGAAAGAAGCGTCCGATCCTATTGAAGAGGGGCTTTCCATAGCTTCCGAAACCATAAAGGAACTGACAAGACTCTCAAGAGGGGTTCATATTATGCCGATAGGATCCCATAAAAACACTCCAAGACTGCTTTCTATGGCTGGAATTACAGGAAATTAACGAATCAAAAATTCTCTTAAACCGAGAGGTTTCTTCCGCTTTTTTAATGTTTACGACTTCAGATTTTCTAAAACTTTCTATTTTTCTAAAACTTTCTATTTCTCTTTATTTTGTGTTGTGAACTATTTTTCTTCATTTTCAGATCATTTATAAAAGAGACCTTAGGGATGTTTCGGATAAATTTATCAATATCTTCCGGCATTTTACGATTTGTTTCTCTATCTATTAATCCATGATTCAGGAAATTGAGGCTAATTATCAGATTTTAAAGGCCGTGAAATATGACTTCAGAAAATATTTCCATTCAGATGTTTGGGGTTAAGACTCCTATTATTAAGGAAGGCGACGATATAGTACGGATTATAGAAACTTCACTGGAGGACGCAGACCTTGTTCCTGTTGATGGAGATATTTTCGTACTGGCCGAATCCGCGGTAGGAACAGTGGAAAGAAGAATTGTTAAGCTTACAAGTATTATTCCCGGAGAAAAGGCCCGGTTTCTTGGGGAAAAATACGGGATAGATCCCAGGGAAATGGAACTTGTGCTTCAGGAATGTGATGAGATTTTCGGGGGAGTACCTGGTGCTGCCCTTACCATTACAAGAGGAGTCCTGGCTCCCAATGCAGGAATTGATGCTTCCAATGCTCCCGAGGGACATGTAGTTTTGCTTCCGAAGGACCCTCGAAAAAGTTCGGAGGATATTCGGAAACAACTCGAAAAGCATTACTCCTGCAGGCTGGGAGTAATTATTGGGGATAGCAGGACTCAACCTCTGAGGCTTGGCTGTTCAGGAATTGCACTTGGAGTTTCGGGATTTGTTCCTGTAGAAGACGCACGGGGAACCTGTGATATATACGGAAAACCTCTCCGCATTACATATAAGGCAGTTGCAGATAACATCGTTTCTGCTGCAGAGCTTCTTATGGGAGAGGCTGGAGAAAGAATTCCATGTGTGTTAGTCCGTGGGGCCCCTGTAACTATGATAGATGAATCCCCCGAGATGCCAACAATTTCAATGGAAGGCTGCATGTATTTCGGCAATGTAATCAAAGGAAAGATAGAAGACCATAACTCTGGATGTCAAAAGAAATCAGAGCATTAAATGATTGGGTTACAAGTAAAAAGGGGGGCTTCTTAGCATACATTTTGCAGTTAAGTTATCTAGATATGGATCTAAAAGCTTGCTATTTCTTTATTTCATTAATCCATATTGAAGTAAAGCTTGCAAACCTGAGATAAGCATTATATATTCTCGAAGAGATATATACACTAAACTAAACCTTGACCCTGTATTTGGGAATTCCATCTTTCAGGGTAATTATAATAAAAAGTTTTGGGTTTCCGGCAGCTCTGTCGTATGCACGATTATACAACATTATTCTTGTATATGCTTCCGGAGTGGATCAAATAAGAAAAGAGACGAAAATGTTTCAAATATACAGGTGATTTTATGAAACCGATGTTATTGGACTTTTCCGCAACATGGTGTGGACCCTGCAGAATGCAAAAACCAATTTTAGAAGAGCTCGAAAAAAAGTATGGGGATAAGGTTGAGTTCAAAGTTGTAGACGTAGATGAAAACCAGGAACTTGCCTCAAAATACAGCATACACGCTGTCCCGACACTGATTATCCAGAAGGATGGGAAAGAAGTAAAGCGTTTCATGGGAGTAACCCAGGGAAGTGTATTATCATCGGAACTCGATAAAATCCTCTAATTTTTGTTTTTCTAATATAAACGCCCGGGGTTATGAACCTGGGGCAAACCTTTTCCACATTGTTTTCCTGAGCTTTTTTAAAATCTCTGAAGCTGAAAAACTTCCCTGGAAATCATAAAATTTCCCTGGAAATCATAAGCCTTCCCTGGAAAATCAGGGCTGAATTTTTGATTTGAGACCTGTTTTTAATTTGATTTGACTTTTATTTCGCTGCTAAGAGCCTATCTGAAAAGTAGAATAACTGCTATTTATTGTATTGTAGGTAGTGACACTACGAAAAACCATACAAGACTACGAGTTTCTGATGAAGCCCGGCCGAAAAATCGAACCTTTACTTCCACTGCCAAAACCAAAAAAGAAGCCTGGAAGATCTAGAAAAGAGGATGAAAAAAGCACGTGAGAAAGATATGCTCACGTACTTTCATGCGCAGGAAAATGAAATAAAAAATAAGTTGAAAATTAAAAATTTAAAAATTCAATTTTTTCCTGAGCTAAGCTTTCTAACTCTCTGGCGGGCGGTTTCAGCTTTTGATACAAGCCCTTTGTTTTCCCATAGGTCAGCTGCAATCTTGAAAGCGTTTTCTGCACCTTTCGGATTACAAAGCTTCAGGAAAACTCGACCCTTCTCATACCAGGCCTCAGGAAAATCCGGTTTTTGTCGAGTTGCTTTTTCAAAAGCATGTAGAGATTCCTTTTCAAGGCCCATTTCAAAGAGTATTTTACCTCTGAACTGCCAGGCCTCAGCGTTCTCAGGCTTCATCTCAAGGGCTTTTTCAAAAGCCTCCCTGGCTTGTTCAAAGGCTCCAAGCTTTAAATGGAGTTTTCCTTTTTCGAATAAGATGCCTGCATCACAGGGATTCGTCTCAAGGGCTATTTCGGACTCTTTCAAGTCCTCTTCAGATTGGCAAATCCTGGCAGTTACTGCATCCTTTCCTTCCCAGGCATTTTTCTGTACAGGATTCAGGGAAATTGACCTCTCGAAAGCTTCGAGGGCTGACTGGAAGCTTTCGAGTCTCATAAGTACAACTCCGACATTAGCCCAGAGTCCTGCATGGCAGGAATTTATTTTTGAGGCTTTTTCAAAGGTTTCAAGAGCTTCTTCATAGCATTTGAGCTTTAACAGGGCATTTCCTCTGTGAAACATGGCCGCAAAATGCTGAGGGTTTTTGGAAAGCAGCCGGTCAAAAGTTTCAATCGCAAGCCTGAGTCTTCCCTGCCTGTAAAGAGCAACTCCTTCTTCATAAAGGCCCCCTGTTTCCGTACCTTTGGAATTTTGTTCCTCCCTGGCCTCGACTTTAGTGCTGTCTTTTCTAAACCCTGTTTCAGATAAATACCTGAAACCTTCAGAGCCTTCCGAACCAGGTCTGGCATCAAGATATATGAACTCCTCTTTTGGCACAAAAGATTTGCAAATCCAGCCTGATTCAGTTTTCCGGTTTGTAATAACGCAATACCCGTTCACATACTTTGAACAGACCCCACAGCAATAGATGCGCCTTTCCAGCCTGTAGCGGATCTGGTCAAGCTCGGTAGTCACAAGCCCCTGATTCAGCCTTGTTTTAAAGGTTTCGTATGGGATATTTTTAATTTTGATATATACTGTTGACGGAGCAGGGGGATCCCATTCGGATAACTTTTCAGGTTGCTTTCTATACATCTTGGTTTTCATGGAGGATCATTCTTTGGCCTTATTAATCGCTTATCTATATACCTTGTAAGAGATTAAAGCATGCACTTAAACTGTATAGTTGAAATTCCACCAGCTAGTTTTTTCGCTTTCCTGCCCATCCGAACCCACAGTCCAAACACGCCAGCGTCCTGGACCTTGAGAAGGGAATTTGAAAGAATAACTTGTTGCGCTTATTCCAGGAATTACCTGGGAACCACCTGAATCCGAAAGCCAAGAACCGGAACCTGAATCATAGGCATCTATTTCTACAGAATAATTAGAGGCGCCTGAAACAGCTGTCCACTTAAGAGTACTACCAGATATAGTATTGTCAAATATCGTTCCATCTACAGGTGCGAGTTGCTTTGGCGCAGAAACCGGTTCAGAAGGTGCAGATGTAGAAGGTTCCTCCACATACACAATTTTGGTAGCGTCTACGCTCCCGTATTCGTTAGTTGCTGTTAAGGTGTAAGTTGTATTTTTTTCAGGGAATATACGCTGACTGCCAGTTAAACTTACAGTCCCTATTCCGGGTTCTATGGAGACTTTTGTAGCTCCATTGACACTCCAGGTCAAAGTGGAACTTTCACCTTTCTCAACAATGTCCTGATTTGCATTAAAAGAGCTTATAGACGGAAGACTTCCTTGAGAGGTCTGGTTTCCTGTGGATTTCTGATCTTCCTCAATAGATGTCTGGCCTTCCGTAGAAGTCTTATTTTCCTTCACAGATATCAGGCTCTCTTCAGGGGATGTTGAGTTTTCTTCAACCGTTATGGTGCAGTAAGCTACGTCTTCCTTATCTCCATTGGAGGCTATAAGTTTGTATGTTGTAGTTTTGGAAGGAGATACATTCGCTGTTCCTGCAGGCTTTCCGATTCCAATATCAGGTTCAATGGTGACATTTGAAACTCCAGACACATGCCAGTTCAGGACTGCACTCTCTCCTGAATTAATAGAATCAGGACTTGCATCAAAAGAACTGATAAGAAGAGGCTCCTGAAGTCTTTCTTTTTGGGATCCTTCGTTGAACCCTTCGTTAACAGTAACCGTACACAAGGATACTTTTTCATCCCCGTCACCGGTAGCTGTCAGTTTATAAGTCGTAGTTTCAGAAGGGGATATGGAAAGTGATCCATTGGAACTTACTGTTCCTATTCCGGGTTCTATGGTAATATTATCTGCTCCAGAGACTTCCCAGCTTAAAATCGAAGGGTTCCCTGGTTCTACAAGTTCAGGGCTTGCATCGAAATTATTGATTTCCAGCACAGCTGCAGGAAAAAGGGCTTTAACAGCTATGATTATACCCAGTACCGTACCAAGCAATCTTATGGCGTCAGGCACTGAGTTCCATAGAGACTTTAGATGATCCAATATTGATTTTTGACCGTCATTTTTATCCATAACGAGACTCCATGCAACCTGTAAATTAAAACAAACAACCAGTCTTCGTTATCACGTTCAAGACCGATGATGTATCAGGAAAAGTCTATCTCTGAATTGCTAGTTTTAAACTGCTACATTATATGCTAAATTGAATTGCTCACTTAAACTGCTAAATAAACGTCAGATATTTTTTACTAGGGCTGAAATACGTCAAGTTGTTTAATATTAAGGTATATATTAATTTTAGCTTATAATTTCAATAAATTAATAAAGAGTTTAAGTCTGAGCCTTTAAATTATATCTGGAAATTCTGGACGTCCTCTGAAATGAAAACTCCAATTAGCAGGTATATTTTTAAGAAAAGAGTCCCAGATTGAATTGTTTATATTCATGACTTTATTATTTATATCCATATCTCGTTATACTGAATAAGAGGTGATCAAATGACATGTCACTGCAGGAGAACACATGGAGTTCCCGCCCTATTTTCTTTTTTCATTCCTGGCCTGGGCCAGCTTGTAAAGGGAGACCTGTTAAAAGCACTGGAAATCTGGATAGTCCTGGCAATCTGTGCATTCATGAGTATTATAGGGATTGGAATTTTAATGGGAATTGTTGTCTGGATCGCACAGATTTATGATGCCTATAATGCTTAACAAAAAGAGATTGAAATTAAGCAGAAAACAGACTGGAAAAGAATAAATTTAAAAGATTTGGAAAAGCCTCGAGGTGGTCCTCAGGGCCTGCATAACAGAACTAACAGTTAATTCAAATTCGGTTAACTCAAATCTATCATCTGTTTTCCAGTTTATTCAGTTCCTGAATTCTCGATTCTACGATATTCATAGCATCTTCAAAGAGCTGCCTATTGATTTCAATCCCGAAATACTTTTTAAGTTTTTCTTCTGGAGGCATTGTTGAACCTGCAGAAAGGTAGTCAATGTAGTTTTTATTGAAGATTTCCGGTTTTTCCTTATATTGTTTGAAGAGAGCAAGAGTTATTGCCTTTGAAATCGCGTAGTTGAATGTGTAATAGTTACTTGTCAGGTAAATGTGGTTAATATAAGTCCATTCTGCAGAAGCTTCAGTGTAATATTCAACTGATTCGCTCCTGTATTCCTTGGAGAGGTCTGTCCAGAGGATATTCAGTTCAGCTCCACCGAGCTTTCCGTTTTCAGCATACAACTGGTGTGCCTTATATTCGAACTCAGCAATCATGGGCTGGCGGGTAAAATAGTTCTGGTACTCCCCTATATGCTGGGCAAGCATAGCAACTGCGGTTTCCCTGTCAGAATTTTCTATTATATAGTCAACAAAGAGTTCTTCGTTGAAAGTAGAAGGAACCTCCATTTCGTAGATCTGACCTGTACAGTAAAGATAATCAACGGAGTTACCCATCAAATAGAAATTAATTCCGTGCCCGAGTTCATGAGTAAGAGTCTTCTGGTCACTGATAAGGCCATTGTAGTTAATAAAGATCAGAGCCGGAGCCTTCAGGGCATAGAGTCCGTAACAATAGCCCCCTGGCTGTTTCCCGCGTTCAGGGTTAGGATACACGTCTACGAAATTTCCAGTTACAGTTTTCAAAAAGATTTCATTGAACCTGGGATCCATCCTGAAATAGGACCTCTGGATTTCCTTTAAGGCATCTATATAAGTATAATTTTTATCTGGTTGGTCAGTCAACTGCAACATAAGGTCATATGGCCTGAGCTTTTCAATCCCGAGTTTATTTCTCCGAAACTCATTATAATCTTCAAATATACCCTTTCTCTCCTTAAAAACCGCATTCATATCATTAATCTGATCTTTCGTGAGATAGAAACCGTAGAGACTCGATTCGTAGTAGTCCGGGTAGTTTAGCTCTTTTGCAACAAGGTCATCAAGTCGGGTTTTTTCAGAATAGAGAGAAGCCATCGAATCAGACTCATTTATCAGGTGGTAAAACCTTTTGTCGTAGCATCTTTTCCTGTTTTCCCGGCTCTTATCTATTGAAAGCAAAGTATTATAGGACTGGGAATTAACTGAAAATTCCTCTCCATTCTCAAGAGTTATCTTTCCTGCCATAGTGACTTTATTTGTGATCTCTGAAAGAGCCTCAGTCTCAAGTTTCATACGCTGATTTTCGAGATCTGCCAGATATACAGCCTGAGCTTCATTCATTGGCCTGTGTTCTATAAACCTCATATAAGTTGCTTCAAGATAAGCCCTATACATCTTAAGTTTTGGCTCTTCGGAAAAGAGTCTGTTCCACTCCTCCTTATTTAGAGAGGTCAACTTCACGGTTGCAAATGCGTTAGCCTTTTTATATTCGGTAATCAGGTCCTGGGAATTCGCAAGAAGATAAATAAAGAACTGCTCATTTACATTTTTACTGAGTTGAGTATATGCATAAACATACAGAACCTCAATGGACCTTGAAAATTCCTTGTCGACTTCCAGATATCCAAGCAAAGAACTCCCAGACAAATTCTCAAACTTAACACGGAAAATTTCGTTTATTTCTTTTGATTTCTTTTTTAATTCCTCAAGCTTTTCCAGAGCATTTTCTCTGCTGCTGAAAAGGTAGGAATTGTTCCATTCCATGGTAATCTCATCTGGATTAATCTCTTTAAATTGTCCCATAAACCTTTACTCCTTGGTAACTAAAACCTATAACTAAGCTGCGATTTAATTGTGGATATATGACTAAAAGTTGTACATACATGTGACTGAGAATATATCAGGACTGGTTCATATCAATCTAATGTGCAAAAATAATGTCATAAAACCTGTTAAAACTAAAATAAGGGTTGGATTATTTATACTTGCCCTCTCATTAATTATTTTAAAAAAGATAACCTTTCAGAAAAAGGTAAGTTATATGTATTCTAGGAGAACTCACGGAATCCCTACCCTTTTTTCTTTTTCATCCCAGTTTTAGGTCAGCTTGTGAAGGGTCATCTGTTCAAAGCACTGTGTATCTGGATAGCTTTCAGAATCACTGGACCAGTGCATATTATAGGGATCGGATTTTAATATGGCTAATCATATGGATCTGGCAGATCTATGATGCCTATAATGCCTGAATGAAAAACAGGGCATAGAGATAGCAGATATCTGGAAAAAATGAAATGGGCGTAGTAAAGTAAGTTACTTAGCTATACGGCCACTTTTTTCGAAAATTTTGAAATGTAATCTTCTTCTTTCAACAGAAAGAGGAATTAATCCTTGTTTTTAGCACACGTCATCAAATGGTTCAAGCAGCAGTACTATGCAAATCATATCAGCCTGTCATTTCGTATTCAGCAACCCTCTGAGATCTCTACTAATATTTATTTTTCCTCTCATGCCAGAGATAAATGAGTAAATTTTTTTATATAACCAAAAAAATCAGAGTATCTTTTTCCCGGCTTCTGCTCCAGACTTGCACTCATATACTTCAGTAATCTTCATAATCGCAAGGGCTTTTGCAGGATATCTGTCTCCCATGCTTTTGACCATTTTGTACATCTCTTCATAATCTTCCCCATCGGTCTTTACCTCAAAGTCTCCTTTTATCTGGTAGCAGCCTTTAACTTCGGGACCCCATACATAAATTGCTCCCCTCGGGTTTTCTTCAAGGTTCTGGCGGGTCTTATAAAAATAATTGTCTGCAATCCAGATTGTTTCCCCATCTTCCTGGAGCTTGCAAAAGCCGATAGGTACAACGTTTGGCTCTCCGCTTTTAGAAGCGGTTGCAAAGGGAAAAACCCTCATTTTTGCAAAGTCTTCTCTCATCTGGTCGTTCAGTTTTACCATTTAATTTCCCCTTTATAGAATCAGTTTTTATTAATATGGCTGCAATCACTATATAACTTTGAAGCATCGACAACAATCACCATATAACTTTGAAGCATCAACAGTAAAAGGTTAAGAAACTATTTTCAATTCCATATTTCTGAAAAAAGGGTAAGAAAAGGATCGGACTTTAGTCCGGAAGTTCCTGGAATCTTAACAATTGAAAACCTTGTTCAGGAAGTATTGGTGAATTCTAAGGTCACCGGTTAATTCAGGATGGAAAGAAAGAGCCAGAACATTTCCCTGCTCTGCAGCAATAATCAGATCGTCAAGTTTTGAAAGTACGCGCACACCAGGTCCGCAGCTTACAATTGCAGGAGCCCTGATAAACACCCCGGTAAATGGAGAATCGAGAACATCAACTTTAAGTTCTGCCTCAAAAGAATCCCTCTGCCTTCCAAAAGCGTTCCTGTTGACTTTCGTATCCATAATCCCGAGCAGTTCCTGGCTTGTTTTTTCCACCTGCTGATCTCCTTCCTTTGCAAGCACAATCAACCCTGCACAGGTCCCAAGAATAGGAACTCCCCTCTCAGCCGCAGCTTTAATTTCTTCCGCAATACCCTCACGGGCCAGAAGCCTGCAAAGCGTAGTACTCTCCCCTCCAGGAATCACGATCCCACTGCAGACCGGAACAATTCCCTTATGTTTTATTGCAACTACCTCTGCATCTACCCCTCTTTCCTTAAGGGCTCTTCTTAAAGCATCAACGTGCTCAGAAACCGCTCCCTGAATAGCGATTACACCGATCTTCATAAAAACACCATTTCCAAGAAACATTTTAAATTAAATCAAAAAATTGAAAAAAATTTAATTGATTTCTTCTTACAGCATGTAAGAAGTATCTATTTTTAAGAATTAAACTTGTTTGTGTAACTGAAATTAATAGAATTTCCCAAATTACCCAGAGAAACGAAAAAGATCCTGATATTGCGATTACATCACAACTCAAAAGAATCTCCGATTTCTTGTAACCCTAAGCGGAGCTCGGAACCCGAACCACGAATAGCAATTCGGGTATCTCCGCTCGGGATTTTGGCTGATTACCACCCTCGTTCCTGGAGAGCTTCTGCAGCAGGGATCATGTCTGCGCTGATGCCTTTCATTCCTGCACCCACGCCTTTTGAGATTTCTGCGAGTTTTGCAGGGTTATCAAAGTTGTTTACTGCTTCAACAATTGCCTTTGCCATCTTTTCAGGGTTTTCGGCTTTGAAAATTCCTGAGCCCACAAAAACTCCGTCTGCTCCAAGGCGCATCATAAGTGCTGCATCTGCAGGGGTTGCAACTCCGCCTGCTGCAAAGTTTACTACGGGGAGACGCTGCATTTTTGCGGTTTCGACAACAAGTTCTATAGGAGCTTCTATTTCCCTTGCAACCAGAATGAGTTCTTCCTTAGTTTTTCCTGCAAGGGCACGGATTTCTCCCTGAATCTGCTTCATATGCTTTACTGCCTGGCTGACATCTCCAGTTCCGGCTTCTCCTTTTGTCCGGATCATGGCTGCCCCTTCATTAATTCTGCGAAGAGCTTCTCCAAGGTTTCTGGCTCCGCAGACAAAAGGCACGGTAAACTGTGTCTTGTCTATGTGGTAGTAAGGGTCAGCAGGGGTAAGAACTTCTGATTCGTCCACCATGTCAACGCCAAGGGCTTCCAGAATTTCAGCCTCTACGAAGTGTCCTATCCTGGCTTTTGCCATTACAGGTATTGTGACCGTATCAATGATTTTTTGAACGATTTCAGGGTCTGCCATCCGGGCAACTCCCCCGGCTTTCCTGATATCTGCGGGGACAGCCTGAAGGGCCATAACGGCAACTGCTCCGGCTTCTTCTGCGATCCGGGCCTGTTCGGGAGTTGTAACGTCCATGATCACACCCCCTTTCTGCATCCTTGCAAAGCCCCGCTTGATAAGTTCGGTCCCGTGTCGTAATTTTTCAAAATCCATGAATGTCATCCTCTCTGTTTTCATTTGCTTTTAGGTATGTGCCGTGGAAACCCTTTCCAGGAGTGAAACGGCCATTTAGTCATTTCTGTTAATTGCAATCAACAGGCTACGATTTCAGTTTAAAGTATCTACAGCGAATTGTGAATACGCTCAATAGTTAAAAGCATTATTTAAGTTATTCCTTAATGAAAGAGTACAGGAAAAATTAACTTGTGAAGATTTAAAATTTATTCTTAGTTTTCCAATAATAAACCGTATTTTTTGCACCTGTTAGACAAATCCTTATTTTTAAAACCAATAATACTAAAGACCTTACTGCAAATATTTGCTGTTTTTTGGACTTTAATTTTGCAGTCTGATAATTACTATTTCAGTCTTCATATAATATATATGATTCCTATTATTTTTTATATATAAAGTTTCCTCCAGATCGAGGAACAATATGGGAGGATCTCAAATTAGCTTTTAAAATCTCTAATCTAATTTGATACCCATTTCTTTAAAAGTATCTCCCAAATGAATTCTTGCTTTCAACTTTATTTTGCATTTCTATCAACACCAGTAATTGATATGCTATGAAACTCAATAGAGAGTAGAGTTTTCTACTCTGATTTCTTACTCTTCTAATATCGAATTTTACTGTACCCTTAATATGTCCATGTATCTTTTCACATTCAGCTCTCATTTTATACTGATCATCAAAAGTCTCATCTTTGATGTTCTGGTTTCTCAGGTACATTCCTACCTGTTCTTTCCTTCCAATCTCATATAGAAATTTGAGTTTGTTTTCCATTGATGCATGAATGTCTCCACCGATTTTCCATTTTTTATTTACCCAGTGATTGATTCTTTCATCTTCACCTTCTTGATTGATTATTGCATTTGAAGCATAGGAGATAATTGGTTTTGCATTCAGGTAATACCAAATGTCAGAATGATTTAAGAACGAATCATAACCTCCATCTGCAGAATAAAACTTAAGATCAGTGTTCATCTTCTTTAGAGCTTTAATATGGGTGATAAGTTCTGGAGAGTCACCAGCAAGTCCTTTTGTATGAGTCATAAAAACAGGGTAAGTTCCAACCATTGTAATGTGTGCCTTATCCATTTTGCATTCATAATGAGGATTATAATCAGCATGTTTGTCGTATCTTGAAGCTTCAAGTGGAGTGGAATCGATCTTAGCCTCTTTTCCCGCAGAAAGTTTGAGAATCTTCTCACCTAAAAGCATCATTATCTCATTGACTCCTTCTTCTCCAAGCCTGTACTTTACAAAATGATGAAGGGTTCCACCTGAAGGAAGCTTAATCTGACCATTTTCATCAAAAAAAGAGAGCAAGATAGCTTCTTCCTCTGTTAAGGAAGAAATGGTTTTATCATATGAAAGTTTCTTGAAACACTTCACAACAAACAGTTTTATCATAGAAGAAACACTGTACTTAAAGTGCCAACTTTTGTTGGTATAAAAAGTACGCTCGACGTGCTTTGCAATATCGTCAATGTGGAGAAAGTACAGGAATTGGCAAATTGAAGCACTTTCTCTGCTAAGATAGTTATCAAGGGAGTCCTCGAAGAGGACTCCTTTGTATAACATACTGTTTTTCGACATGAGGACGGCATATCTAGCATTATTTAAAGTTGTCACTATCGAGTAAAGAAAAGTGCCTATCAGAGTTAGTGAAAAAGAGAATAAGTTTTTAAGTCAAAACCCTAATTTGAGGTTCTCTATGGGAGTATTCAAGAATTACCGGAGCATGAAATTATAATGGGATTCGGACACAGAAGATAAACACACCTCAACACTATACTTAAGTTTTCTAAAAGGCCGGATAAAATACTGGTCCTGAAAAATATCTAAAGGGCCGAATTGAACTTTTTAATGACTTTATGTTACTACCCAGTTATTCCACCAGTGTTTTTAAAGGCTTATAACCTTCATTATCTCCCGCATAGAGACCAAGTTTTGTACAGACAGCTACTGAAATCCAGATTGTAAATGATGGAATAAAAGTTTTAATAAATTCAATTAACGTGAAGTTAAGGTGACTAATTGCTCCTGACACTTCAAACATGGTATTCAGAAGGACGGAAGATACCCCAAATAACAGGAAAGCAATAAACACTCTTGAAGTTCTCTGCGTTGCATTTCCCGCATCATGTGGTATCCCTTTTCGTATGATTAGAATGTACGCAAGATTCGTTCCAAGGAAAAATCCTGCTACATCGGGACTTATGAAAGATAGGGCTGTGAGAAGAATAGGGACGACAAACATAAAGGAATAAAAAAGTAAATTATGGCGCCTGAATGTGAATTCAAAACTTTGTTTTTCGAAAAAATCACTTTTCAGAGGGCTCTTCAGGAAATAAGTGAATACAATCAGAGAAATTAACCCAACAACGGCTCCTCCCAGTACATCTCCCAGGAAGTGTCTTCCCAGATACATTCTCGAAAAAGCCATAAGTACGATTGCTAAAGGCATCATTCTTTTTAATAGCATATTGTTAAAAAGATTGGCACTTCCTCCCCAAAGAGCAGCAGTGAGCGCAACATGTCCGGAAGGAAAACCAAAAGGGGAGTGCATAAATTTATCTTGAAGGCGAAAGGCTTCAAGAATCTGTTTATCAGGAAACTGGAATATCCCTTTGAGTCCGTTTCCACTAAAGGGTGAAGTGTTCTTTATTCCATACTCCAGATTAAGAACCCTATTATCTACAAAATCCGGTCTTGGAAAAGCGATTAAAGTTTTCAGGGTCTCGGTAATCATTCCTGTCCACAATAATAGATGAAATAGAAGAAAACCTCTTTTAAAATCGATACCGAAAGTAATCATAATTATCAGGACAGCAAAGAAAGAAGAAGATCCCGTACTGGTTATCAAAATCATAAGCAATGTAAGCCATTCATTTCCAAGGGATTGCAGGTAGAGAATAGGTTCAGTCTGAAACATCTGTATAGCTCCCAGAAAAGACCTTTTTCTGGACTTGATTATATAATTTGGTTTCATTCTCAGAGGCGGGCAAAATTAAAAGCTTTTTCTTATTTTTTTGAAGTCTTTTGATTCAAAAAACCTGTACTTGAAAAATCTGCTTTTTAGCTACTGATATTACAGGAATTAGCAGTTGTGCAAAATACGATTATCAGGATTACTTTTTTAAAAAAACGAATCCTTATTATTATATTCCTTGAAATATAAATCACTATTTTATCAACTGAGCTATATCTGATTGATTTCAAGTTAATTTTCAGTTAATGTTCAGTTAATTTCAGTTAATTTTCAGTTAAATTCGGGGCAATTTCCAGTTATTCAAGAGTGTTTCAGGTTTAAGAAAAACTAAGATATGAAAAAAATATACAGGAATTTCTCTTATTTCGGAAATAAAATATTACATGCGTACTAAATTTTCTGACATAAATGTTGCGAGGGGGTTAAATGAATTTAATAAATAAGCTACTTTTGACTTTGCTTATTATAGGTTTACCTGGAACTTTAGGTTGCGCGTATTCCTCTAGCTATAACAGTGAACTAGCTTTAGAGGCAGAGAATGCTGATATGGAAACTGCGGACAGTACGATTCAGATCAAGACTGCCATAGTCAACATTACGACTGAAAACCAGACTTATCAGGCCTATACCGCAGCACCAGCTGCAGAAGGGAGTTATCCTGCCATAGTGCTTATTCATTCATTTAAAGGGTTTGAACATGGATATCAAAAAATGGTAGACAAGATGGCTACCGATGGATATGTTGTAGTCGCTCCTTTCTGGCAGACTTATTCCCAGTCTCCATCTGATGCAGAAGTAGGATCTCTCGTAAAAGGAAGTCTGGATTATCTTGAAGAAAGGAAAGACGTTAATTCTGGCAAAATTGGTCTGACGGGATTTTGTGCAGGGGGAAGGTACACGATGCTGTTCTTACCCCAGATGAAGAATTTCAAGTCTGGAGTTGCATGGTATGGTTTTCCTTACACAGGCAGCACTGATGTCCAGCCAGAGAAACCTGCAAATCTGATTGTTCAGCTTGATGCGCCTATGCTTATGATACATGGCAGCCAGGACCAAATAAGTAATGTCTCAAGTATCTACAAGTACGCAGGAGAACTTGATGCGGCAGACAAGTATTACGAACTGAAAGTTTACCAGGGAGAACCTCACGGTTTCATGATTACAGAAAGAGGAGAGCTTTCGGAAAGTTTCGTTGCACAGGATGCATATAAGGAGATGATAGGCTTCTTTGACAGGACTCTGAAGATCTCATATCAGATGTCGAAAGAGCCACAGTAACAGGCGATATTCCTGACGCTTCTGCCTACACAGGAAAAGCCGGAAGCTGTATGATAACTCAATACCTCAGGCAATAGATTATCCTGTTTATGCCGTTTCCGAGGAAAATGGATTAGTAACCGTTATTCTGAACGATACCAGAAATCCATATGTTGGTAAATGGCCTTATTTTGATACAGTTTACAGGTCCGTTTTTGACAGGAAAAGCGGAGGGTATGAGGTTTATGAGAGCCATTATGGGAGAGCGGAAAAGAAGCTTGATAAGAACTACTTTGAATAACTCGATTAAAATATAAAAAAGAAAGTGTGACTTCAGCTCTGATAAAAATATTGTTATCTCCGATTACTTCAAAAATTTCCGATTACCTCTAAATTAAAAAAAGTAATTGGAAAATGTAATCGGAGAATATAAATCTGGAACAAGTAGTTCAAAATAATTTAATAATTATTTCCGCATTTTCTTGAAGTAATTGTCGATTTCTTCCCAGTCTACAATATTCCAGAACGCTTCTATGAATTTTGCCCTGTCATTTCTGTAATCAACATAGTAAGCATGTTCCCAGGTATCCAGAGCCATAATGATCGGATAGTCAGGCACCACATTTACGTTATGCTTCTCTATCTGCATAATCATGAGCCTCTCCGTATCTTTGCAAAAAGTTAATGCTGCCCATCCTGATCCTTCCACAGTTGATGCAACCTGGGAAAACTCCTTTTTAAATCTGTCAAAGCCTCCGAAGTTTTCTTTGATTACTTCAGATAACTCCCCAACAGGTTCTTTGCTTGAATTGCTTGCAGGGGTCATCTCCCACCAGAAGTAATCGTGAAGAACGTGCCCTGCAAGGTTAAAAGACAGGTTTTTTGCAGCTGCCTTATAATCAAAGTCAGTTCCTTCTTTCCTTGCTTTATCCATCATTTCTATAGCTGCATTTGCATTAGTCACATAAGCCTGATGGTGTTTATCGTGGTGTAGCCTGAGCTGCTCTTCGGAAATATAAGGCGCCAGATCTCCATATCCATATTTCAAAGGAGGTAATTTGTATAAACCCTTGGCCATGTTATCTACCCTCTTTATAATCCTCTTCATAATCAACTGGTTTCGCAAAACCTATTCAAGAATCTGGATCTAGATACAAATCTATACTTTCCAGTCAAAGAGATCCCGAAGATATCCAAAAGATATCCAAAGAAATTCCATTACAAGTTCTGCCCTGCTAACCAATTTTCCCCTTACTATGCTAATAGAAATCCATTTCTCAAAGTACTCTGTTGCAAACGATTTTGTCGCTAAACGCGCTTCGCTGTAAATCACTCTACTTTGAGCTTCTTTAAAAACATATCAAATTGCGTCTGGCAATTCAAAATGTAAAATATAATTATACATCGAACCTATTTAAATGTAAAAGATACTATCTATAGATATTTTTGAAGAAATGTATTTAGAATATCCAGCAAATATTTGACGTATTTAAAATAAAATATAAGTAAAAAGAAAAATAAAGTGAAGTAGAGAAAAAAAAGTTTTTTCAGGACAAAAAAATGGTAAACACACTCTCCCATCTTGGAGTCGGCCTTCTAATCGCTCTTGCCCTTGGCTTTAAAGGAAAAAAAAGAAATACTCTGGCCTTTCTGGCAATTCTTCCAGATCTTGACTTCATCCCTTACATCCTGTTTGCTATTGTCAGCGGAAGCGTGAGCCATGAGACGCGAAACCAGCTTTTTTACCTGCTAGGCCACAGGGAATTTATGCATTCAATCCTTTTCATTTTGTTTGTCACGCTTTTGATCTGGCTTAAAACAAAAGACCGTTTATTTACAGCCGCCGGCTTTGCAGCTATTTTTTCCCACAGCTACCTTGATTATGCCACAAGCTGGAAAATGCGTCCCCTCTACCCTTTTAGTACAGATGCGTCCATTATGGGAGCTGTCTATTTCTTCGACCCGCTGGCAAACCTTATTCCCCTGCTGCCTGTCTTTGTTTTACTCATAGCCTTTATGAAAAGCCGGGGGAAATGGAACGGAAATTTCAACAAGTTCTGTACTTTTGTCACGCAAAACAGGAGCAAATTCTATTCCACCCTCCTTATTGTGCTTGTAATCTGGTTTACAGTTCTTCCTGTAGCAAAATTATTTCTTGTGAAAAATATTTCCGACAGCGAGAGCGCAAAAATCAGCTACCAGGACACCTACCCCTCCTCTCCAGGAAAATTCCTTGCCGCGTATCCCTACAACTCCACCCACTACAAGATTATGGAAGTAAGCTACTGGTCAGGGATCGAGAAAAGCGATTATATCAAAAAAGTAAATGTGACCGGAAACGTCCCCGATGCTTCCGCCTACATTGAAAGAGTCGAAAAACTCTACAGCACAGCCGTCCCACAGGAAATCGATTATCCTGTCTACACTGTCTCGGAAGAAAATGGCTCTGTAACCGTTATGCTGAGCGATGCAAGAGATCCGTATGTTGAATACTGGGCCTACTTCAAAACAGTTTACAGGTTCGTTTTCGATAAAGAGAGTGGAGAGTATGTCGCGTATGCAAGTATGCAGGAGGAGAAAGAGAAGAAATTGGAGAAGAACTGGTTTGGATGAGATTTCTCAATTCTAACAACAGTTACTGATTATGAATTTACATAAGAAATAGTGATTACAAAATGATTAATGAGGTTTGAAATTCATAAGTTTGGATTTAATGTAACCTGATCATTTTTTATCTCCCATTTTTTTATCGAATTGTATAGCTCTGTCTTAATGAAATCTGATGACTCATAAGCCTCTATTAATTTTAATTCGATTAGATCATGAAGCTCTTGTTCATTTAACTTTTTACATTCGCATACACCAAATATATGCTGGAGCCCTAAAATTAAGATTTTAATCATGTCATGACCTCTACACACTTGCCATTTGTCATGTGTAGGATCAAAGACTTCATCCAGTTTATCTTTTAGAGTCTGTGCATCAAACTGACAATTCCCATTTTTGCTCAGAATTTCAACAATAAAATTATCTAAATCAAACTGCAAACTCTTATTGTCAATAAATTTTATAAAGTCTAATTCATTGAAGGTTAGAGGAAATCCTTTTTGAGATATCCATAATAGATACCCGATCCAAATTGAATTTTCAAGTAAAATATCTCTAAAGTTTCTGTCATTTTTTTCAAAAAAAGTTTTTAAATTTTCTCCGTTTGCATACTCATTGATGGCATAATCAAGGGCTTTTGTCTTTATCATCATAGTTTCAATGTCATGGGTATCGGTAATAAAAATGTCTGAGTTCAAATTTTGGCCATCAAGTCGATAAAAATCGGAATCAACAATACCAAAAACTTTTAGAGTCGGATTTCTTTCTTTAATTATTGGAATAGCTTTAATTACTTTTTGTTTCCCTGTAGCATCCTTTATATAGCAACATTTGTCTTCTACGAATTTGTTGAAAAGAATTTTATCTGTTAACCCTTCAACCAAAACAATTGCACCTTTATGATACTGCTTTTTCATACAAATTTCATTTGCAATTGCTTCAGCTTTTATTTTATTCTTCACTGACCTTCATCTCCTCAAGGTCAACTGTTAAGTCCCAACGGTCATCGATAATTTGAGGTGAGTGTGTCGCTACAATAACAGTTAGCTTATTGATTTTTGCGATTCTCAGCAAATTCTTGATTATCTCCTCTTGCCATATAATATGTAATGAGATTTCAGGTTCATCTATTAAAATTATTGAGTTTTCTTCTGTTTTAAATAACAATTCATAATTTATTACAACTTCGTGTTGCTCACCGGATGATAACTTTTCTGGAGTTAGAATTTCCCCATTTCTAAGTTTGAAAACAAACCCTTCATCTTTTTTAACTTCAATTGATTTATTGGAAAATTGTGTATCAATTATTTCTTTAAATAAACTCATTTTACTTTCTAACTCATCAAATACAGATAATTTAATTTCTGTATCCTCGATATAAAGTGTAAGAACTCTTCTTCTTTCACTCGTCATGCTTTCTTGAGGTAAGTCATTGGACTCTCTTGACTCCAAGATACCCAGTTCCATAAGAGTTTTATTCTTAACCTCTATTTCTCTAATCCTTTCATAAATTGATTTCTCATCGAGTATTTCAACAGCATTAGATCCTACATTTTGAATTAATCGATAAGGGAATGTACTATCACGTTTCTGAGATATATTTGCATATTCTGCATTTTTATTCTCTATAATTTTTGTGAGATCTTTACAATAATTAATAACTGCTGGAACTGGTTCCATTTTTCTTTTATTTGGGGAATAATCTTGAGAATTTATCTGAGAATCATATCTCATTAGCCTCTGTGATTCTATCAAATGGACTTTTATCTCTTTTAACTCTTCTTTTAATTTATAATATTCAGAGAAGTGAGAGAACTCAGGAGGAAGTAAATGTCCATAGATTCTAATTAAGTCTGGTGATTCAAGAATATCGCCTGTATTCAAGTCTTTCCATTTAGTAGGCCCTACTCTTTTAATCATCATTTCTCTTTCTATTGTTCTCGCAAAACTTATAAACTCAAAATTATTCACAGAGTTGTCGTCCAACTTCAGATCGTATTCTTTACAATCTCCAGTAAATTTAGTTATTTTGCACTTTATAAACTCATAAGGAATCTGATCATTACCGAAAAGGATTCTCTGCTTTATAATCTCAATGCTGGATATTTTTTCAATATTTTCAGATGACTCTTCGTTTTCAAATTCAATTCTAAACATGTTAAACGGTATCTTTTGCATATATACCGTATCAACATTGATTACTGCTTTAATAAGTTTAAATATAGTAGTTTTTCCGTAGCCATTGGGGGCAATTATTATAGTTACTCTTTCGTTTATGTTTAGAGGAATTGTATAATTATACAAATCAAATAAACCTTCAACTGAAACTTGTCTTAATTTCATCGTTTGCCTCAATGAAAGATAATACAAAATTAATTATTACTAGAGAAATCTTTTGACATATTACCTGATTAATTTTTTGTTTTTATCTGGCATGTTAATTACATTTGTGCTTGTTTTAGGTCTGCGCCGCCTGCTTTGCAGTCGTATGGTATCTCGTTGTTAAGATTCATCAAACTCAAAAAGACCCCCAGATCAGAAATGTTTTATAAAAAACGCAAACGGGATAATATAAATTTAAAAAACGTTAAAGTGATTTTAAGAACTGACAGTTGAGAAAATCTGAACAATTATACATTAAACTGTTTTTTATTTTAAAAAAGGAAAGAGAGTGGAGAGTAAAGCCACCTCATTGTTCTACTATCACAAATCTGTTTTGCATAGGTGTGGGTTCTTCTATGTCAAGAGGGTGGGAGAACTTCACATTATGGAAGATGATTTTGCCTTCGCCTTTTTTGACTGCGACAAACCTGAACGTGCTGGTTCCTCCGCTTCCTGGTCTGACAGGTTCATCTGGTACATATGTTGAATCGACGAAATAAACACAATGTGGCATTTCTGACAGTAAGCTGCTGTAACCAGTCGAGGGATTCGAAGGCATTGAAACCTCAAATATATCTCCAACTTTTGTATTGATTGGCGGCAATAACTCTACTTTTTGCATAAATATTCCTCCTTTATATAAACTCTCTCAGAATTGCTCAAAAGGTTATATTCTTTGATTCTTTGGCAAATCTTTTCTAAAATAAATCTAATCTGAGAGTTAATAGTTAGATTGTATGTCTTGGTATAAATTACTTCCTAACATCATGAGTTTTATTATAAAGTTCGCATATATACTATTTGATAGGGAAATGCGATTATTTAGTAGAGTATAAAAAATGGGAGTATAAATCTATTATAATGGTTGACATCAAATAATACAAAAGGATAATCCAGACGTTTCGTATTCCAAAAGGATGCATAAGTTTCGTATTCTTAAAAGATGAGGCTTGCTCATCTGAAGATCTGCTCGCCCATTCAGTTCTTCAAGTACGTAAGTGTTAAAATGAGTAATATTACGAAGAATATATTCGAGATAGTTTATATAATCATGAGTAATATATACAATCATACTCATTGACTTTTGAGATCTGGACAAAAGTCATCTCAAAATGAAAATGGGTATTCAAACAGGGAAAATGAAACAGGAAAATCAAACAGTAAATCAGGTAGTGGGGAAGCTTACTGAAAATCGCAAGTGTGGGCAGGCGCGCTCTTTTTGCAGGATTTAATCAATAGCTACTCCACTACCGCAAAAAGTGACTCCTAACGAGGTTTATGTTCTGCCTCTCCTCCAGACTGAAAATCACGCTGTTAGAAACAGATCAATCCAAATCTTCATTTTGGTAGCAGTTGAGTGAAGGATCAGTTTCCTTCACCCGTATAGTTAATTAAATCACTTAATTATTCTTTTTAAGCGGTTTAATCGTTCAGTATTTTAGCCTTTTCAGCTTTTTAATCATTTATAGAATTTCACTCTTCTTCCAGCTTTTCTTCATCAGCATCTTCTGGCTCATCAAAGTCTTCAAGTTCTTCTATATCTTCAAGATCTTCAATACCTTCAGCTTCGTCCTCTGAGATTTCTGTTTCATCCCCTGGAATTTCTTCGGGTCTTTTTGCTTTTCCAGCTTTGAAAGATGTCAGCCTAAGCTGTTTTTCTTCTTCGGTTTCGGCTTTGATTCTTGCTACGCCTACTACTTTGTCCCCGGGTTTGAGGTTCATTACCCTTACACCCTGAGTGTTTCTGCCCTGTACTGTGATGTCTTTGGCAGGCATGCGAATAATGATGCCTTCTGCACTGGTGAGCATAAGCTCATCGTCCTGGGCTACGGACTTGACTTTGGAGACAAAGCCGTTCCTGACGTTAGTGACGATTGTAATCACGCCTTTTCCACCGCGGCGATGGGTCGGGTACTCAGAGTACTCGGTTCTTTTACCAAAACCATTTTCAGTTACTGTCAGAAGGGTTGTAGTATCGTCTGCAATATCCATGCTGACAACTTCGTCATCAGGGCCTTCAAGAGTCATGCCTCGGACTCCTCTTGCAGCTCTGCCCATAGGGCGGACGTCTTCTTCCGAAAAGCGGATGGCTTTACCTTTCTTAGAGACCATTACCACTTCTTTTTCCCCGTTGGTCCGGAGGACTTTTACGAGTTCGTCACCTTCATCAAGAGTAACTGCAATTATGCCGGCTTTCCTGGGGTTTTTGAACTCAGAGAGAGGAGTCTTCTTGATCGTACCTGCTCTAGTGGCCATAAGCAGGTGCCTGTCTTCGGCAAATTCCTTCACAGGAATCAGGGCATTGACCATTTCGCCTTCCTGAAGCTCAAGCAGGTTTACTATGGCTTTACCTCTTGACTGGCGGGAGCCTTCAGGGATCTCATAGACTTTCTGCCAGTAGAGCCTTCCCAGGTTCGTGAAGAAAAGAATATAATTGTGAGTTGAGGAAATAAAGAGATTTTCCACAAAGTCTTCTTCCTTTGTCTCCATGCCCATTACTCCCCTTCCTCCTCTGCGTTGCATGGAATAGGTGTCAAGGGGAATTCGCTTTATATACCCTCCGTTTGTAATCGTGACAACTACGTCTTCTTCAGGGATCAGGTCTTCATTTGTAACCTCGGCAGCAGCCTGCAAGATTTTAGTCCTGCGGACATCTCCGTATTTTTCCCTGAGCTCCAGAAGCTCATTTCTAATAATTTCGTACTTGAGCTCATCACTTTCAATGATTTCCTTGAGTTCCTCTATCAATTTCAGAAGGCCTTCGAGTTCCTCAATAATTTTCTGAGTCTCAAGCCCTGTCAGACGCTGCAGGCGCATATCCAGAATAGCTTTTGACTGGACTTCATCAAGGGAGAAATTATTCATCAGCCCCTGCTTTGCCTCATCTGCATTTGCTGAGCCTTTGATGAGAGCAACTACCTCGTCTATATTATCAAGGGCGATCTTCAGCCCTTCCAGAATATGAGCTCTTTCCTCGCTCTTTCTGAGATCATAGATGGTCCTTTTCTGGATAATTTCCATCCTGTAGTCCAGGTAGATATTGAGAAGCTCCCTAAGGTTCAGCTCTTTTGGTTTCCCGTCCACAAGGGCCAGATTGATTACCCCAAAAGTGGTCTCCATCTGAGTGTGCTTGTAGAGCTGGTTTAAAATAACCTTCGGATTCGTGCCTCGAGAAAGCTCGATAACAACCCTGATCCCATCCCTATCAGATTCGTCCCTGAGATCGGAAATTCCTACAATTATCTTTTCCCTGGCAAGCTGAGCAATGTTTTCAATCATGCGAGCCTTGTTTACCTGATAGGGGAGCTCTGTTATGATAATCTGCTCTCTGTCTTTCTTTAACTCCTGGATTTCGGCAACTGCCCTTATCTTTACAGGGCCCCTTCCGGTCATGTATGCAGACCTTATGCCTGCAGTTCCAAGGATATGTGCCCCTGTAGGAAAGTCCGGTCCCTTGATCACGGTCATGAGTTCCTGAACTGTGGTTTCCGGGTTTTCTATGAGCATGAGAGTCCCGTCGATAACCTCAGAGATGTTATGAGGGGCCATATTTGTAGCCATACCTACAGCAATCCCGGTTGATCCGTTGATCAGGAGGTTAGGAAGTTTTGCAGGCAGAACCTCAGGCTCTTCCAGAGACCCGTCGTAATTGGGCCTGAAAGGCACTGTTTCCTTCTCGATGTCAATTAACATCTCTTCGGCTATCCTATCCATGCGGACTTCAGTATAACGCATGGCTGCAGCCTCGTCCCCATCAATGGACCCGAAGTTACCCTGCCCGTCAATTAAAGGATAGCGCAGTGAAAATTCCTGCACCATCCTCACTATACTGTCATAAACAGCAGAATCTCCATGAGGGTGGTATTTACCGAGCACGTCACCCACCACACGGGCTGACTTCTTGTAGGGCTTGTCGTGAGTAATCCCGGATTCTTTCATTGAAAAGAGGATTCTGCGGTGGACAGGCTTCAAGCCGTCCCTGGCATCGGGAAGTGCCCTTCCGACAATTACACTCATTGCATAGTTGATGTAAGAGCGTTTCATCTCATCGTCGATGAGAATAGCAGAAACTCCTGTCCTTTCAGATTCGGGTCCCTCATCCTCAGGCTCGTCTGAAGCAGGATCTGATGTGGTTAGTTCGAGTTTTTTGCCCGTTTCTTCGTGGGTAAGGGCTGCTGAAACTTCCCTTTTTTCCGGTTCTTCGTCTTTCTCTTCCGGGATGAGGGTAGCCTGATAAGATTTTTTTGATTCAGCGTCTGATATTTCTTCTTCGTATTTTTCCATTTTTAGCCACCTCAGATGTCCAGATCCACAACTTCTTTTGCGTGCGTTTCTATGAAGTTCCGGCGGGGTTCAACCTCATCTCCCATGAGAACCCGGAAGATCTCGTCAGCCCGGATAGCATCTTCCAGAGTCACCTGTAAAAGAGTTCGGCTCTCCGGATTCATGGTGGTTTCCCAGAGCTGTTCCGGATTCATTTCTCCAAGCCCTTTATAGCGCTGGATTGCAAGTCCTTTTTCCCCGAGTTCTTTCTTCTTTGCTTCGAGTTCCCTGTCCGAATGGATGTAATACTCAGCTTTGCCTTTCTTTACACGGTAGAGAGGAGGCTGGGCGATATACACATATCCGGCATCGATCAAGGGTCTCATATAGCGGAAGAATAGCGTAAGAAGAAGAGTCCTGATGTGAGCTCCGTCCACATCGGCATCGGTCATAAGGATAATTTTGTGATAGCGAGCGCTTTCAAGAGTAAAGTCCTCGCTTACTCCGGTTCCGAAGGCAGTGATCAGAGAAATGATCTCGTTATTTTTCAGGATCTTTGCAAGTCTGGACTTTTCCACATTCAGGATCTTGCCCCTGAGAGGTAGGATAGCCTGAAAACTCCTGTTTCTACCCTGTTTTGCCGAACCGCCTGCCGAATTACCCTCTACGATATAAATTTCGCAAACTGAAGGATCTTTTTCAGAACAGTCAGCAAGTTTTCCAGGAAGGGTGCTGATTTCAAGGGCACTCTTTCTCCTGGTGAGTTCCCTTGCCTTTTTTGCGGCTTCCCTGGCTCTCTGAGCAAGCAGGGCTTTTTCGAGAATGACATTTGCAACTTTAGGATTCTCTTCAAAGTATTCAGCAAGCCCGTCAGTTACAAGGGAGTCCACAATTCCTTTAACATCGCTATTTCCAAGCCTTGTTTTTGTCTGCCCCTCAAACTGAGGTTCCATGAGTTTGACACTGATAATTGCAGTTAGGCCTTCTCTTACATCATCACCTGTGAGTTTTTCTTCTTCCTTGGAGAGCTTGTTAGCTCTTATATAATCGTTTGCAACCCTTGTCAGGGCTGTCTTGAAACCAATTATATGGGTCCCGCCTTCGTGGGTATTGATATTGTTTGCAAAGGAGTATACGTTCTCTGTATAGCTGTTTGTATACTGCATCGCAATTTCTACTACCATGTCATCTCTTTGCCGTTCGAAGTAAATCGGCTTTTCGTGGAGGGACTGCTTTTTCTTGTTCAAATACTCTACGAACTCCACAATTCCCCCTTCATAGAAGAAAGTCTCAGCCTGCCCATCTGGAGTTCTCAGATCTCTGAGGCTGATAGTAAGGCCCCGATTCAGGAAAGCAAGTTCTCTTAACCTGTTTGAGAGAATGTCATATTCAAAGTAGGTAGTCTCAAAGATTTTTGCATCCGGTTTGAAAGTAGTTTTCGTACCCGTAGTTTCCGAAGTTCCTATTTCCTGAACATCAGCTTCGGGTTTTCCGCGGATATAGCGCTGGAAGTACTTTTTTCCATCTCTACTTACTTCTACATCCGTCCATTCCGAAAGCGCGTTTACAACGGAAACCCCTACTCCGTGCAGTCCCCCTGAGACTTTGTAGGTATTCTTATCGAACTTCCCTCCGGCATGCAGAATAGTCATAACAACTTCAAGCGCCGATTTCTTGTGAATTGGATGGGGGTCTATGGGAATACCTCTCCCATTGTCCAGGACCGTCACACTCCCTTCAGGATTGATCGTGACGTCTACCCTGGTACAGAAGCCTGCAAGGGCTTCATCAACACTGTTGTCTACAACTTCATAGACTAGATGGTGGAGCCCGCGGCCATCCGTGCTCCCTATGTACATGCTGGGGCGTTTCCGGACGGCTTCCAGGCCTTCAAGCACCTGGATATGCGAAGCATCATAACGCGAAGCATCATAAACCTGTTTATCACTCATTTTGGTTTATTCTCCATAAAAA